>JACQUH010000175.1 GCA_016210375.1 Chloroflexota bacterium | reverse complement strand
ACGTGCTCCTTGGCGACGCCGCCGACCTCCAGAGCGCAGACGGCCCGTTCTAGCTGGGCGTAGGTCTCCCCAAGAGAGGGTTGGATTGGCCGACAGTGCGTAGTGGCAAAGGCTAACTTTCTCGGTACGCTTCCCGGTGGTTCAACACCCTAAGAGTGAGGATGGTAGTGCTATCCTGGAAGACGAACCGCACACGCCAGTCGCCTACTCTGAGGCGGTATTCTCCACCTTGCCCTTTCAGACGTTTCAAATCGCCTGTGTTGGTAGTCCCGAAGCGTTCAATTGCTCGGGTGATTCTTCTGGCGACTGGTGGATCCAGAGCGCGCAAATCCTTGCGGGCCTGATCGGACAGGCTGATTTGCACGGCTATAGGCCCAACTCACGCTTGACTTCGTCCAATGTGAAGACCCTTCCAGCCCTCACGTCTTCCCATGCCTCTGCAACAGCCTTCCGCTCCTCTTCAGTTTCAGGCTCATCGTCAATGGGGGCGTTCTTCAGCGCTCGCAGGAATGGGTCGCCTTCATCCCGGAGATAGCAGAGGTAGCGGTGCGCGGCGAGGAGCTCGCTTTCGGGAAGCTGGCCAATCAGGTTGCGCAAGGCCGTGCGCGTGATGGGCTTGGGTTTGGGTGCGGTTCTGGTTGGCGTGCGCATGGGCCTCCTTCTGCTATCGCGCGCCGGCGCTGGCGGTTGGTGTTGCTCCGGCGGGACAAAGTGTTAGCCTTCTCGGTATGCCTCGCGGCGGTTCAGAACCCTGCGGACATGGACTATCTGTAAAGTTTCGTCCCTTATCAGGCGGACACGCCAGTCGCCAACATGAGACGAAGTTCGCCTTGAACTCCTTTGAGGCGAAGAAGGTCGCCATGTCCGGTTTCTGCCAGGCGATCAATTGCACTGATAATCCTTCTGGCAACCTGGGGATCAAGGGAGCGAAGGTCTTTGCGGGCCTGTTCCGTGTATTCTACCTGCCAGGTCACAGGCCAAACTCGCGCCTGATGTCAGCGGCAGACACCAATCGCCCCGCCTTCAGGTCTTCTTTGGCTTCGTCTATCGCCTCGCGCTCTGCTTCTGTTTCAGGTTCGTTATCCTCAGGAGCGTTGCGGAACGCCAGGAGTACCGGGTCGCCTTCATCCCGGAGGTAGCAGAGGTAGCGGTGCGCCGCGACGAGATCACTTTCGGGAAGCTGGCCAATCAGCTTGCGCAGTGCCGTGCGGGTGATGGGTCTTGCTGGTGGCTTTGCTTTGGTAGCAGCGCTCATGGTAGTCCTGCTTTACACAACGGATCAGTAGGCATCGCTGCGGTTGCGAACGGCCAAGATCACTATGACCGCTTCCTGAGTGTTGACGCGAAAGTGGACTCTCCAACTCCCCACACGCAGCCGCCCTTCGTTGTCTCTGCCGTGGAGCTTCTTCACGTCTGACCTTTGCCGTCCAGCGACGTACTGGTCCAGGGCCTCAAACACCCTCGCTCTGACTTGGGCGTCCAACCCGCGCAGGTCTCGCTCTGCCTGGGGTGTTACAACGTACCGCCAGTTTGCGTTCACGCCAAGAGCTTCCGCTTGGCCTCTTCAGCCGATATGGCCTTGCCTTCAAGGTACTCCTGCCATGCCTTGTCAGCGGCGGCGTCTTCCTCTGTCGTGGAAGGCTCGTCGTCCAGTGGGGCGTCCTTCAGCGCTCTCAGCCATGGGCCGCCTTCATCCCGGAGGTAGCAGAGGTAGCGGTGTGCGGCGACGAGCTCGCTTTCAGGAAGCTGGCCAACCAGCTTGCGCAGGGCTGTGCGCGTGATGGGTTTGGCTTGGGATGCGGTTCTGGTTGGGGTTCTCATAGTAGACCTATTTCTTACAACATATCAGTATGCATCGCTGCGGTTGCGAACGGCCAAGATCACTATGACCCCTTCCTGAGTGTTGACACGAAAGCGGACTCTCCAATCCCCCACGCGCAGCCGCCATTCGTTGTCTCTACCGTGGAGCTTCTTCACGTCTCCCCACTGCCGCTCTGCAACGTAGCGGTCTAGGGCACCGAATACCCTTGCCTTTACCTGAGGATCCAACCTGCGTAGGTCTCGCTCTGCCTGAGGTGTGACGACGTACCGCCAGTTTCCGTTCACGCCAAGAGCTTCCCTTTGGCCTCTTCTGCCGACATGGCCTTGCCTTCAAGGTACTCCTGCCATGCTTTGTCAGCAGCGGCGTCTTCCCCCGGGGTGGAAGGCTCGTCGTCTAGTGGGGCGTTCTTCAGCGCTCGCAGGAATGGGTCGCCTACATCCCGGAGGTAGCAGAGGTAGCGGTGCGCGGCGACAAGCTCGCTCTCGGGAAGCTGGCCAACCAGCTTGCGCAGGGCAGTGCGAGTGATAGGCTTTGGCTTGGCCCGGGTTTCTGTCGTGGCGGCGCTCATGGGCATCCTCCGACTCCGTGCGCGGGTGCGGTGAACTTGCCCCCTCACGGTATCAGTCAGCGAACCCATTATACCGCCTGGGCGGGGAATGCGCCGTCGCTGACCGTGACCTTCAGGGCGTCGCCAGGGTGCACCTGGGCCACCCGGGAAACGGGGGCGCCGCTTTCCGCAAGCTGGACGTAGGCGTAGCCGCGGTCCAGGACGGCAAGCGGGTCCAGGGCGCGGAGGCGCGGCTCCAGGCCGAGGAAGCGCTCGCGGGAGAGGGCCAGCGACTGGGAAAGGCCCCGGCCCAGGGCCTGGGTGAGGTCGTCCACGCGCTGCTGGAAGGTGTGCACCGGGGGGCTGGAGCGACGGAGCTGGCCGGCCAGGGCCTCCACCAGTTGCCGGCGCTGGTCCAGGGCGCGCTCCAGGCTTCCCAGGGCGGCCTGCTGGAATGCGGCCACCTGCCGCCGTAGCTGGGCGGCATCGGGCACGGCGATCTCCGCGGCGGCGGAGGGCGTGGGCGCTCGCACGTCGGCCACCAGGTCGGCGATGGTGACGTCGGTCTCGTGGCCGACGCCGCTGATGACGGGGGCGGCGCTGGCGTAGATGGCGCGGGCCACCGCCTCCTCGTGGAAGGGCCACAGCTCCTCCAGGGAGCCGCCGCCCCGGGCGACGATGATGACGTCTATGTCTCCCAGGTCGTTCAGGGAGCGGAGACCCCCCACGATCTCCGGCGCAGCGCCGCTGCCCTGCACCAGGGCGGGGGCGAGCACCACCTCTGCCAGGGGGTAGCGGCGGCCCAGGACGTTGCAGATGTCGTGGAAGACGGCGCCGGTGGGTGAGGTGACGACGCCGATGCGCCGGGGGAAGTGGGGCAGGGGCCGCTTGCGACTGGGGTCAAAGAGGCCCTCCTCCTCCAGGCGGGCCTTGAGGCGCTCGTACTCAAGCTGGAGGGCGCCGGCGCCGGAGGGCTGCACCAGGTCCACCTGTACTTGTAGCTCGCCCCGGGCCGGGTAGAGGGAGACCTTGCCGTGGAGGATGAAGGCGTCGCCGTTGCGTAGCAGGCTGGCGCCCCGGTCGCCGCCCCTGGGCGCGCGGAACATGACGCACCGGAGCTGGTTCTGGGCGTCCTTCAGGGTGAAGTACATGTGGCCGGCGGCGGAGCGGGTGAGGTTGGAGACCTCGCCGCTGACCCACAGGTCGCCCAGGAAGGGGTCGGCCTCCAGGGACTCCCGGAGGTAGGCGGCCACCTGGGCGACGGTGTAGACGGTGGCGCTGGTCATGGGGTGAGTGTAGCAGACATGGGGGCAAAGGGCATAGGGCATAGGACACACGGACATGCGGACAGACGGGCAAGCGGGCAGAAGGGCGGGGGCAGAGGGCAAGAGGGCAGGGGGGTTGATTGTTCCCGGGGCTGGTTTACCTCAGCCCCTGTAGTCCCCCTCTCCCAGAGGGCGAGGGGGGCGGGGGGAACTGCTCCCTTCCAGAATTACGGCTGGAATCTGCAGATGGCCCTGTAGTCGCAAGCCTCACAAAAACCGGCCGGCTTCCCAGGAAAGACTCCGCTCAGAATCCCCTTGACGGCAATTTCGGCTTCGTTCCTAGCCCTCTTCAACGATTGCTGATTCATTGGGACCGGCACCACCTGTTTAGCTTTGTCTTTTTCGGTCACATGGGCAATGGTAGCACGTGCCACCGGCTGGCCTATCTCGCCAAGCCCAAGTGCATACAAATGAAGCTGAAAGGCTGCCTCTTCATTGGTACGCTGGTTATCTTCAGGGTCATTTGCAGTCTTGTAGTCGCGCAACTCTCTTTCGCCGTTTGGAGCTATTATGACGTCCACTCTGCCTTCTACGGTGGCCTGTTTGCTGAGCTGGAACTCAAGTCTTGCCTCCACCTCTTGAGTGGCCTTGATATCAGCAAGGTAGTTCCGCACATAAGATGCCAGAGATGATTCCGCGTTTTTCTTAGCAATAGCGATGATCCCTTTGTCAGCGAAGGGCAAATGAAAGTCCTGGATGACACTGGACAAGACCCTTAGCGGGTCTTGACCTGCCATGGCCTGCTCAGAAACCACACGAAGAACGTGATGGATGGACTTTCCATAACCTATCCACTCAGCGAGCCCTGGTTGATACCCCCACAGATGCCTTAGGCGATAGAAATATGCGCAACGAAGGTATTCTATGATCTTGGTGGCTGAATAAGTGACAATGTCCTCATCGTTCTGACCTGTTGGCTGGATTTGCAAGATGAACGGTTCGGCAGGGTGGGCCTGGGATGCCAGCTTGGTCTCTTGGAGGAACGATGACGGACTAACACTGTTCCTTATTCTGTTGAACGATGACAAACACAGACCATCTCTGGCCCTAGTAACCGCCACGTAGAACAGTTTTCGTTCCTCATTCTCGCCTCCTTCATAACGTGCCCTATCGAAAAGGGTGTCGGGTATCAGCCACGATTGCGGCTGGCCCGCTTTGCCGCTAGGAAATCTGCGATTGACCAGCGCGGGCAGGAAAACCACTGGCCATTGAAGGCCTTTCGCCTGGTGAACCGTCATCAACTGAACGGCCGACTGACCCCGCAGATCGTCAGCGGGCTGTTCTTCATAGGCGCCGTTGGCGTAGGTATTCATGTACCAGGTTAGGTCTTTAAGGTCCTGTTCCCAATTTGGCTTTGCTCCACCTCTCCGCTTAGCCGATTCAAAGTCGGTGAGCAGAGTATTAAATCTGCCAAGATTGGCCATAACGACCGCGTGTTCAGGGTTCGAAGGCTCCAGTTGAAGGAAACCCAAGGTAATTAACAGAGCTTGGTACGCCTCAGTTAGATTGTGAAACTGCCCGTTTCGGGTCCTGTCTTTAAACAGTCGCAGAGATTCCACCATCTGTTTTGTCGCCTTGACTGGCTGCCACAGGCCCACTGCCGACGCCAGCAACGGCGCGTCCTGGATTCGAGAATCCCACCTGTAAGGGTCTTCTTGCCACCACATGTCGGCACACCAAGCGAAGATGCGTCCAACTGCCTGGGCCTCATCGCGGTTGAAAAGTCCAACTCTTCCTCCCACGAGGTACGGAATCTTCTGTGCCTTGAGCGCCTGGATAAGTTCCGGGCCAGACGTGCTTACGCTGCGGAGCAGAATCGCGACGTCTTGATATTGACATATGCCACAGTCCACGAGCGAGCGAATCTGCTTTGCTATCCACACGGCTTCATCGCTGTTGTCCCCATGCCGAGTCCACAAGACTGAACCGGGTTCGGCTCTCGCTGGGGCCATAGGAAGCCCCAAGTCGGGTTCCTCAAGGTTGGCGGAAATGTTGTTTGCCACATTCACTATGGCCGGCACGCTTCTTCTGTTTTCCATGAGAGGAATGGTCTGCGCGCCGAAACGCGTCGCGAAGGTGTCAAAGCAACTGGGGTCCGACCCCCGCCATTGGTAGATGCACTGACGCGGGTCCCCTACCACATAGCAGGACGCACTTGCGGCGACAAGAGTGATAAGCTGCTCTTGAGCCCTGTTGATGTCCTGATACTCGTCCACGATCAAGTGTTGATAATCGGCCAAAGGGTCTCTGTTTGCTTGCAACTTCTCCACTGCGAGTCTAATCATGCGCCCAAAGGTCAGTAGACGGTTCTGGTCAAGCAACTGCTCGTACTTCTGGAACTCTGTGAGAAAATCAGAGTTGGCAACTCCTAACTTTGCCAAGTCCAGCAGCTCGTCATAAACGACATGAGCAGTCTTAAGAAACGTCTGACAGTTCTCGGAGTAGTTCTTCCCAACAGCTAGCTTCGCTCCTGGGCCGAGGCCAAGGCTCCAACCATGTCGCATCAAGAATGCTACTTCCTGATTGGCGTCAAGGACATCGTAGTTGCCATAGCCAAACTTGTCCTGCAAGATTCGGGCTGCGAAGGCATGAATTGTGCCAATATACATTTCCCCGATCTGCTTCGACGCCTCCACGCCCAAAATAACTTCGACCCTGCGATAAATCCGCTCTTTCATCTCCCGGGCAGCAAGCTCCGTGAAGGTAAAGGCAACAATGGATTTAGAGTGGCACCCCCCAGCTAGCAAATACACGATATGCCTTGTAATAGTCTCTGTCTTGCCTGCTCCGGCTGCAGCGATAATGCGGAGATACCTGGCATCGGACAGAACTACGTCCCTTTGAGGTCCCGTGAGTGATGGTGGGCTGTTGAGGATCTTGTCCTGCATTTCCACTGTTATTGTCATGTTATCCCACCGTTGGAACGACCGATAGCACGCAGCTATACAGGGCATATGGTTGGGAAGGTCTGTAGTGCTGAGTACGGCATTCGCTTTCCTTCATTATGCACAAGTTCGGCTACGATGCAAGGCACAATGGCGGCCATGATGCTTGCGCCGTGCCTCAGCTAGCATGGCGTGGGGCAATCATACGGCGGGCGGAACGCAGCATGGGATCGCTCGTGTACATCGCCAGGGTCTTGCCTGCTGTGAACTGGGTAAGCAGGTCACAGGCCTGGGCGATGTCAAACAAATACTTCAGGACCTCAGGCGGCCTCATAGAGCACCAACTGGGTGTCTTCTACGGCTTGCCGGAAGTAGGGGTTCTGGATAGAGCTAGGTTCCACCAGATCAATGGAGCGCTGGAAGAGGCGCTGCAGGTCTTCCAGCAAGCCGAAGTAGCAGTCGGCGTGCTCCCTGGGAGACATGGGCGCGAACTCCACGAGGAAGTCCAGGTCGCTGCGCAGGGGGTTGAAACGGCCCGCAGCCGCAGAACCGAACAGGGCAAGCCAGAGGACGCGCCGCTGCTGGCAAAGGCTGGATAGGGCCGCCTGCTGTTCTTTGACTATCGGATTCATTATTGCCCCAGCGTGGCACTTGGCGGCAGGTTGGCCTGTCCCCTACGTCACGCGTTCCAGGTACTCGCCGGAGCGGGTGTCCACGCGGACGGTGTCGCCGTTGTTGACGAAGAAGGGGACGTTGACGACCAGGCCGGTGTCCAGCCTGGCGGGCTTGGTGGAGCCCTGGGCGGTGTTGCCGCGGGTGGATGGCGGTGTGTCCACCACCCTGAGCTCGGTGAAGGTGGGCAGCTCCAGGGAGATGGGGTTGTCCTTGTAGAACATCACCTGGACCTCCATCTGCTCCTTGATGAAGTCCATGGCTCTGCCCATCTGCTCCCTGTTCAGGGAGTACTGCTCAAAGGTGGCCGACTCCATGAAGTAGTACAGGTCGCCGTCGTTGTACAGGTACTGGGCGGGGCGAGTCTCCACGGGGGCCAGGGGCAACGACACGCTGTACCCGCTGTAGGACTTGTCTATCGTGCGGCCTGTGCGCAGCTCCTTCAGGCGGAGGCGGACCACCGGGGCGCGCTGCTGCATCTTCTGGCTGCTGAACTCCACCACCTGGCACGGCTCGCCGTCCAGCTCAATGGTGACGCCTTTTCTGAGGTCTCCGACTCCAATGACCATACGTCTATGCTCCCCCCCGACCGATCTTGTTGGCTTTGCTCAAGAGTGTAGCACCCTTTGCCCCCAGGAGGACGACGTCCTCAATGCGGACGCCTCCCCAGCCGGAGATGTAGATGCCCGGCTCAATGGTGAAGACCATGCCCTCTTTCAGGATGCCTGGGCTGTTGGGGCCGACGCCCGGGTACTCGTGGATGGCGAGGCCCACGCCGTGGCCCAGGCTGTGGCCGAAGCTCTCGCCGTAGCCGGCCTCATCAATCACCTTGCGGGCCAGGGCGTCGGCGTCGGTGCCGCTCATGCCCGGCTTCACCAGGTGGATGGCGGTGAGCTGAGCGCCCAGCACGATGTCGTAGACCTTGCGGAAGGTCTCGTCCGGCTCGCCAATGAAGATGGTGCGGGTGAGGTCGCTACAGTACCCCTCGTACTTGGCGCCCATGTCTATCACGATGGGCTCGCCTGCCTGGATAAGACGCTCGCCAGCGCGGTGGTGGGGGAGAGCGCCGTTGGGGCCGGAGCCGACAATGGTATCAAAGGAGGAGCCTTCGGCGCCCATCTCCCGCATGGCCTTCTCCAGCCGCCAGGCCACCTCTGCCTCGGAGACGCCGGGCTGGACCGTGGGCGACACAGCGTTCATGGCAGCGTCGGAGATGTCTATGGCGCGCTGGAGGAGCTTCAGCTCCTCGGCGTCCTTGAAGGTGCGTATCTCGTCGGTGAGGCCGGTCAGGGGCGACAGGGCCACGGTATTTCCGTCCACGGGCGTCTCCTGGAGCTTCTGGCTGAGGCGCTGGTGGGAGGACACCGTCATGTGGTCGCTCTCAAAGCCTACGCTCTTTGCCTTCGTCTCGCCCAGGAGCTGGGTGAACCAGTCCAGGCTGCTGGCGATGCGCACGACGCGAAAGGCCGGGGCCTGCTGCCCCGCCTGCTCAATGTAGCGGAAGTCGGTGGCCAGGACAGCCTCCTGTGAGGTGATGAAGAGGTAGCCGGCGGAGCCGGTGAAGCCGGAAAGATAGCGGCGGTTGTCCGCGCTGGAGACCAGGAGGGCGTCCAGCTTCTTCTCGCTGATCACATCGCGGATTGCTGCCAGGCGGTTGGACATGAGTGAGGCTCCTTCATGGGCGTATGCAAGGGAGTTTACTGGAACGGCTGAGGGGTAGCAAGCGCAGGGGTCACACCGCCTTCTGGATGTTCTGCTGGACCTCCCGCACCACCCTGTCCAGCGCGGGGCCGATGTCGCGCGTGGTGTCCACGCGGTAGTGGGGCCGGCTGATGGGCTCCTGGGAGAAACGCATACGCTCGTAGACATCCCAGTCTGCCTCGGAGCTGTCCTGCCGGTTCCGGGCGTTGTGCCTGGTGTTCAGGCGGCGGTGCACGACAGGAGGCGGCGCCACCATGACCGCCAGTATGATCCAGGCCCTGCGTCGCTGGGCTATCTGGTACAGCGGCTCCCGGTGGGCCTCCAGGAGGGTGGTGGCGTCCAGGAGAACGGGGATGCCTTCCGTGAGGAGCACTTCAATAAGCTGGTGGATGGCTGAAAAGAGGCGGACGCTCTCTTCCGCGGAATAGGTCGGCGACGCCACCAGGGCGCGGCGCATTGCATCGCTCTCCACCACGGCCAGGGGCGCTCTCTGAGCAAGCCGCCAGGCGAAGTGGGACTTCCCTGTGCCCGGAAGGCCGCTGACGATAACAAGCCCGGGGATCACCACAGGGAGAGGCAGCGGCCTGGGCAGGGCCTCCAGCAGGCGCTGGACATCGCCACCCATGACGGACGGAGGGTCTTGGGAAGTCGCCATGGGAATGCGACTAGACCCTGGAGGCTTGCAGGGCGTTGAGCAGCTTTTGGGTAGCCTGCGCCACTTCCTCCACTGCTGTGGAGAAGGCGCCGGCGTGGGCCCTGGATGGCGCCCGGTACCCGGACACTTTGCGGACGAACTGGAGCGCCGCGGCGCGGACATCTTCTTCCGCGGGCGCTGTCGTGGAGTACCGCAGGACCTTGATGCTCCGGCACATTGGCAGCCTCCTTTGGACGCGTCCTCTACGTGCTCTCCTCTTTCTCCCCCTCCTCAAAGCTGTCGTTGCTGTAAAGGCCGGCGTCCCTTCCTTGGAACACGTGGACAATAAACTCCTCCTGGGAAATACCAACAGCGTCCAGGAGGTTGTCGTCAATGGCCTCAATTACCTCTTCAATCATCTCCCGGGTCAGGCTCTCGTTCACGCACAAGGTGGCGTGGACCAGGTCGGGGGTAAAGTGCAGGTCCAGCCGCCCAACTGGGGCGTCGTTCTCCACGATGTTGTACGCCTCGGAGTAGGGGGTGCGGCATTCCCGCTCAAAGTAGTAGTCGCCCATTGCGCTTTCCTTCGTGGTCTTGGCTTGTGTATGGGGAGGCTGGTGGCGATGGCCGTTGGTGGGCCAGGGCCCTGGCCCCATGGACGGAGGTCGTAGCCAGAGAGGCTTCCCTGAGTGATGGCCAGGAACGCCCACCCATCTTACCACTTCGCACGGAATTGCTCATGATGGCGGATAGCACTATGGCTTCTCGCGAAGGGCCCATGGCGTATTGGCCAATTTCACCCCAGCCTAAAGGCAAGGGCTTGACGCCGCCTCCTTAAGGCCATTGATTAGATAACCTAACCCCCTCTGGCTCCCTCCTTCGCTTCGCTCAAGGACAAGCTCTTCGCGCACGGGAAGGGGGAGGAGATTAGTT
>JACQUH010000174.1 GCA_016210375.1 Chloroflexota bacterium | reverse complement strand
CAAACCTGGCACTTCAGTGCCAGGCGGAGTCGGGTTATTCGGTCAATAACCATAAGGCTGGGGCATGATGCCGCCCCTTAAGGGGGCGGTGTAGAATCGGTTGGAGATAGTCTTCAAGCAATTAGTGTGATGCGGCGATGCTGCATCACACTAATCCAAATGTATCTTCTCCCACCTCCTCACGGAAAGTGGAAACGGAAAGGACCGCCCGCACGGGCATTTCCCCAAGAGAAAGTGAGACGCTGTGAACAAACGTAAGCGAGTGGCGGATTTGAAACACCGGAGGCGGATCAAGAGGTATGAGCTGAAAGCGAAGGCGGCGCTGGAGGGCGCGGCGTCGTCCCGTCGCCCGCGCCGCGCGGCGGCTCCTGCGCCTGTGGCCCCGGTCCCCGTCGCAGCCCCGGCAGAAGTCGCAGCCCCGGCGCGGCCCGCTGCGGCTCCGGCGAGCCGGCCCGCGCCCAGGACGCGCGCAGCCCCAGCGGCCCGGCAACCAGCAGCGCCGCCCGCCGTCGCAGCCACGGCGCCCGATTCAGCGGCAGCGCCCGCCGAGACCGCTGCCCCCCCTGCTGAACCCAGGCCCCGCCGGCCACGGGCGCCTCGGGCTGCCAGGCCAGCCGAAAGTGGTAGCGCGCCTGCTGCTCCGGAGGCCTCCTGATGCTCCCTTGCAGGACCATCCTTCCGGCCAGGGGCCGAAGGGCGGGGGACTTTGCAGGGGACTCCTTGCCCCGGCCTCGCCGCGAAGAGAAAGTAGCCCTCTGAGCCATGTCTATCCTCGTGGTAGGCTCCGTCGCCTACGATTCGGTGAAAACACCGGCGGCCAGTCCCAGGGAGTCGCTGGGTGGCTCGGCCACCTATTTCTCCCTGGCGGCCAGCTATTTTGCCCCGGTGGGCGTCGTGGCAGTGGTGGGGGAAGACTTCCGCCGGGAGGACCTGGGGATGCTCAAGGCCCACGGCGTAGACACCCGGGCCCTGGCACAGAGACACGGCAAGACCTTCCGCTGGGCGGCGGAGTACAGCCAGGACTACAACGAGGCCCATACCCTGGACACCCAGCTCAACGTCTTCGCCGACTTCAAACCGGTGCTGTCGCCGGAAGCCCAGCGGCCAGCCTTCCTGTTCCTGGCCAACATAGATCCGGACCTCCAGCAGTCGGTGCTGGGGCAGTTGGAGGCCAAGCCCCGGCTGGTGGCGGGCGACACCATGAACTACTGGATACAGGGCAAGCGAGAGTCCCTGCGGAAGGTCATAGGCTCTGTGGATACCCTGATGATCAACGAAGGGGAGCTACGGCTGCTAACAGGGGAGGCCAACCTGGTGAAGGCAGCGCGTCAGGTGCTGCGCCTGGGCCCTGCCATGGTGGTGGTGAAGCGGGGCGAGTACGGCGCGGTCTGCTTTACAGAAGGCAATATATTCGCCACCCCCGCTTACCCTCTCGAGACAGTGGTGGACCCCACGGGCGCGGGCGATACCTTCGCCGGCGGCTTCATGGGCTACCTGGCAGCCGTGGGTGACTTGAGTCTTGAAAACCTGCGCCGCGCCATGATCGTCGGCTCGGTTATGGCCTCCTTTGCGGTGGAAAGCTTTGGCACGCAGCGTCTGGCATCCCTGAGCATGGGGGAGATCCAGGCGCGCTACAGGGACTTCTGGCGGCTCACCTACTTTGACGGCACGGGGGAAAGCCTGCTGCCAAGGCGGGAGTAACATGACGGATAGTGGTGGAGGTAACAGATGACTCAACAGCAGACACTTCTGACCGTAGAGGACTTCTACCGGCTCTATAGCGGCAAGGAGGGCCACTACGAGCTGGTGGAAGGGGAGGTCGTCAAGATGGCGCCGCCGGGATTCCAACATGGAGAGATTGCCCTCAAAATCGGAAGCCTGCTGCTTGCTCACGCCCAGCAGCATCGCCTGGGCCGGGTGGGCGTGGAAGCCGGCTTCATCTTGGGGCCCGGCACCGTTCGTGGGCCCGATGTGGCCTTCGTGAGGCAAGAGCGGATTCCAGCCGGAGGCGGTCCCCAAGCCTTCTTCAACGGCCCGCCCGACCTGGCTGTGGAGGTGGTATCGCCGTCGGATACCGCCGCCCAAATAGAGATGAAGGTGCATGATTACCTGCGCAGCGGCGTGGCCCAAGTGTGGGTGGCCTACCCAGAAGGGAAGCGAGTCCACGTGTACACAAAGGATGGCAAGGCTTTGCGTTATGAGTCCGGGGACGCCCTGCCCGGCGGCGACCTGCTGCCGGGATTCTCGGTAGCAGTCAGAGAGATATTTGAGGCATGACGCTGAGTAACTAATCAGAAGGCTATCTGCGCCGCCCCCATAAGGGGGCGGCATGATGCCCCAGCCTTCAGGCTGGGGCAAACAGAACCATTGTTGGGGCAGTTGCCCAGGCCTCCCTCGTAAAGGGGGAGGGGATAAACACAAGGTCAGGAGACATCATTGGCCACCAGCAATACAAAGGGAGACGTGCGAGACCGCTCCCTGGCCCGACAGGGCGTGGACCGCATCCAGTGGGCGGAGCGGGATATGCCAGTGCTGCGGCTCATACGGGAGCGATTCCGGGCCGAGCGCCCCCTTCAGGGGCTGCGGGTATCCGCCTGCCTGCATGTGACCACAGAGACGGCCAACCTTGCCATCACCCTCAAGGAGGGCGGCGCCTCGGTGGTCCTGTGCGCCAGCAACCCCCTGAGCACCCAGGACGACGCGGCGGCGGCCCTGGTCTCCGTGTACGGCATCGCCACCCATGCTATCAAGGGCGAGGACAACGACACCTATTACCGCCACATACGGTCGGCCCTGGAGCATGGCCCCCAGGTGACCATGGACGACGGCGCAGACCTGGTGACGGTGCTGCACACAGAGCGGCAAGACCTGCTCAAGGACGTTATCGGCGGCACCGAGGAGACGACCACGGGCGTGATACGACTGAAGGCCCTGGCCGCAGAGGGCAGGCTGCGTTACCCTATCGTGGCCGTCAACGACGCCGACACCAAGCACCTCTTTGACAACCGGTATGGCACAGGCCAGAGCACACTGGACGGCATCACCAGAGCCACCAACCTCCTGTGGGCTGGCAGGAAGGTCGTGGTAGCGGGCTATGGCTGGTGCGGCCGGGGCGTGGCCCTGCGGGCCAGGGGGATGGGCGCTCACGTCATTGTGACGGAGGTGGACCCGGTGCGCGCCCTGGAGGCGGTGATGGACGGCTACCAGGTGATGCCCATGTTGGAAGCGGCCAGGGTGGGAGACGTCTTCATCACCACCACGGGCGGCATCCACGCCGTGGACGAGGCCCACCTCCGGGTGATGAAGGACGGCGCTGTGCTGGCCAACAGCGGCCACTTCAACGTGGAGATTAACATCCCGGCCCTGGAGAGAATGTCGGAGACCCACCGCAAGGTGCGAGAGTACGTGGAGGAGTACGCTCTGGAGGATGGGCGCAAGCTGTACCTCCTGGGCGAGGGCCGCCTCATCAACCTGGCGGCGGCGGAGGGCCACCCCTCCAGCGTCATGGACATGAGCTTTGCCAACCAGGCCCTGGCGGTGGAGTACCTGGCCCGCCACGCTCGGGGCCTTGCGCCGGGGGTGTACCCCGTGCCCAGGGCCCTAGACAGGGAGATTGGCCGGCTGAAGCTGGTTGCCATGGGCGTCGGCATTGACACGCTGACCGAGGAGCAGGAGCGGTACCTGGCAAGCTGGGAAGGCGGGACGTAGGACGCACTGTCCCCCTCGCCGCATCGGAGAGGGGGACTACAGGGGAGAGGTCGGAATGGCCCCGCTTGACCCACGGCGTCTGCCCAGGGCCCTGGACAGGGAGATTGGCCGGCTGAAGCT
>JACQUH010000176.1 GCA_016210375.1 Chloroflexota bacterium | reverse complement strand
TCTATTGACTGGTGCTGCCTGCCCCACCTCGACTCCCCCAGCGTCTGCGCGGCCATCCTGGACGACCAGCGGGGCGGCCGTTTTCAGATCGCGCCGCTGCAATGGGAGCATGCGACGCAACGGTACCTGGAAGACACCAATGTCCTGCTCACCGAGTTCACCACCCGGGATGGATCGGTGCGGTTGACCGACTTCATGCCCATCGACACGGCAGGCAGCGAGGCGGAGGTGGACGTGCACCAGGTGCACCGCTCGGTGGAGTGCCTTGCTGGCGAGGTCGAGGTCGCGGTGCGGTTCGCCCCCCGCCTGGATTACGGCCGCGGCCCCACTCACCTGTGGCGCGCCAGCGGTGGGCTGGTGGCAGACCACCCGAGCGGCCAGCGCATCGCCCTGGGAGGACCGGACTTGACCCTCAACAGCGAGAGCGACGAGGCCGGCGGCACCTTTCGCCTGCGGCAGGGCCAGCGGCTGTGCTGGACCGTGAGCCACGGCACCGTCCAGCCGGTGATCCTGACGCCCCACGAATGCGATCAGACACGGGATCGTACTGCCCGGTTCTGGCGGGACTGGGTCCATACGTGCGAGCACCCCTGCGTGGTCGGAGGGCCCTGGCACAGCCAGATGGTGCGCTCGCTGCTGGTGCTCAAGCTGCTGGCCTCCGGCCCCAGCGGCGGCATCGCCGCGGCAGCCACCACGTCCTTACCGGAAGCCATCGGGGGAAGCCGCAACTGGGACTACCGGTTCGCCTGGATCCGCGATGCCTCGCTCACCCTCTACGCCCTCGGCCGCATGGGGCATGTCCGGGAGACCACGCGTTTCCTGCAATGGTTCGAGCGCATCTGCCGGCGGCACAGATCCGCGGCCGGCATCCGTATCCTGTACGCCCTCGACGGCGGCGACCCGCCGCCGGAACAGGAGCTCGACCATCTGGAGGGCTATCGCGGCTCCGCGCCCGTACGGATCGGCAACGGCGCGGCGGATCAGCGCCAGCTCGACATTTACGGCGAGATCCTGAACGCCGCCTGGTGGTTGTGGCGAGCCCGGCGCCGCATCGACCCCGAAGTCTGGGCAGCGCTCCAGGACGTGGCCGACTGGGTCTGCACGGTGTGGCAACAGCCCGACTGGGGCATCTGGGAGGTGCGCAACGGCCCCTGGCACTTCGTGTACTCGAAGGTCATGTGCTGGGTGGCGCTGGATCGGGCCATCCGCATGGCCGAAGAAGGAGCGCTTCCCGGCCACCTCGAGCGCTGGCGCAAGGCCCGGGCTGCAATACGAGATGAGGTCCTGGCTCGCGGGTGGAGTCCCACCAAGGGGGCCTTCGTGCAGCACTACGACACCGAGGCCCTCGATGCCTCGGCCCTGCTGATTCCGCTCGTCGGGTTCTTGCCCATCACCGACCCCCGGGTGCAATCGACCATCGAAGCCGTGCGCGGGGAACTGAGCACAGGCGACCTGCTCTACCGGTACCGCGGCGCGGATGGCCTCCCCGGCGAGGAGGGGGCCTTTCTGCTCTGCAGTTTCTGGCTGGTGAACTGCTATATCCTGTCCGGACGCCTGGACGAAGCCAGTGCCCTGTTCCAACGACTGCGGAGCCATGCCAACCACGTAGGGTTGTTCGCCGAGCAAGTGAATCCCGCCACAGGTGAGGCCCTGGGGAATTTCCCTCAGGCGTTCACCCACATCGGTTTCATCGTCAGCGGCCTCCTTCTGGGCAGTGCCCTGGGCTTGGGGGAATTGAGCGAACCCGACCGGGCAGACCCTTTGTCAGAGGACGCAAGTGCGCAGTTGCGTCTATACCCGTAGAGACTACAAACATGAGGGCCATCGACACCAGATGGCAAAACTCCCCAAGTGGAAATGGTTAACAACAGCCGAAACCCGCTCCCAGAGCGGGTTTCAGTGGTGGGCCATGATGGACTCGAACCATCGACACCCCGCTTAAAAGGCGGGTAAATTCCTAAATGATTCCAGTTTTCGACTTTCTTCCTGTTAGGGTTGGATGCTCCAAAGTCTTGTGCAGCAAGGGTTTCAGCCTTTCACCCAATTATTGCCTTCCGGGAGATTGGCTGAAATCGGCGCTGCTAGGACGAGGTGGCACACCATTCGGCACACCAAACACCAGTTCGAAACATCGGTACTTGCCGTCAGAGGTGATCAAGGTAAAGCGGGACACCGTGCTCCCGACCAGCCAAGCTGGTGTCGGCGAACTTGTCCCGCTCTCTTTACACCTGAGGGCCACAGTCCAGCAGGCATTACACTATAAGTATCTCACATCCGCAACGCTATGTCTAACCTTGGTGTAATTTGCCAGCGCCGACGCAACTGCTCTTTCCAAGAGTGTGTCAGCACTGAAGCGGTCATACGGTCTTCACGCCCAACTAATCGCTTTTATGCTTTGGGGACTATGGGTTGGCAAGCAAGAACTCACTGGATGTCGTACAGACGATAACCCCGACCTTCCTATGTCGGCCAAACCCATCTCGCATGCAAGTTCCTACGCAATAGCGAAAAGGGCGGTTTCCCGCCCCTCCGCCCAATGTGGCCCACCCATTTGTCTGGCCGACTCCACGGATTAAGCGCTCTATTCGGTTCCGATGAGTTCTCTCACCGTAATGCGACATGCCTTACCGATAGACTTGTCCCATTGCTCAGCGAATGCTCGATAGAGCTCTTCCGTATCCTGGTCAACCAAGTGATCGCTGGCGGGGGATTCGATGATGCGCCGAATATAGCGGTCGATGTCCCGGGGACTCTCGCACCGGATGCCGATATTGCCCAGGCAAACCCGGCCGTGCTCATCCACATTGCCGATTCGCAGCGGGTAGATGGCAGTCCCGGGCTTGATTTGACCGGGATTCGCCCAAAAAATCCGCGGCGTTGTGTGGTTACCGACGCGAGCGATGAGTCGGGGCAGCCGCACATGGTGGGCGTTGCCCGCTGACGAAATCAGAAAATAGTGAGCCGATGGTATTTCCTTGACGGCCTCCCACTTGGCACCGTTCTGACCAAGAGCAATGAGGTCCTGGTGCGCGAACTTGGAGACCATGCGTACCTCGTGCATGTTCGCATCCCAGCGGAAGACATCATTCAATAGGGTGACCACGCTGTGCAGATCCATCTGCCCCTTGCGCCGGCCTCTCTCGGTCATCTTGGTGACATTGACGAAACCATGTTGCAGCGAATCGGAATCGAGATCCAGGATCACCCGAGTCAAAACAGGACCTCCTCTCCCGAGAATGGTTGGCGCTCAAGGTACTGAAGCAAGGTGTTGGTTTGCCGAACCGCCTCCGGGAGATGATAGCGGCGGTACTCTTCGATGTGTTCGAGCACCTCGTAGAGGTCACATAGCAGCAGGGCGGCCGCCGGGGATGTGCGCGCAGTTCTGGTCAGTTCGGAAGCAACGCGCCGCACGTCCTTCCCTGCCATCATCGCCTCTATCAGCACCCGACGTAAACTGGCGTATACCTTCCGGCGCAGGGGCACGCATCTCTTGTGCAACTGCGCGTCCTCGTGGTTGAGCCATCGCCCCATCCGCTTCACGGCTACCTGGCTAAGAAACCCAAGCTCTTTTTCACCAGCGGTAGAGCCCTCCGTAGACATCATCACCCAACTCCCAATCCGCGGGGCACGCTGCGATATAACGAACGCGCCCCTTGATGCGTTTTCTCATTAGGCCTGGCAGCATGTAGTAAATCCAGTGCTTCTGCCAACCCATTTGCATCAGTACCGACTTGGTCCTGTCCGTGATTCCCCGCAGGTACCACTTGCCAGGCTCTCCAAAGGCCCGCTTTTCGTCCGCGGGCAACCGTTCGTACTCGCACAGTTCGGCGTTCATCAAGGTCACCATTGACCGCAGCGAGTGGGTGGGCCGCCCGTTCTTCATGAGCCTGAATCCTGAACGGTACCCACTCTCAAAGAGCTGCAACACCCTTTCGGAACGGAAGCACGAGGCCGGCACGTACTTCACCCGGCGCTTAATGACGGCGGCCTCCGGCCGTTTGCTCATCAAAAACCAGACACGGACATCCATCGTCTCACCTGGCATTCCTTGAAATAGACCATCCCCACCCTGATCTCACCGTGCAGAAAGGCACTAATGAGTTCCAAAGTGATAATGGCAGCCTTGCGGTTGGTGAAAAGCGTCTGGAGGTTTCCGTCATCCAATTGCTGAGCGCAACTGGGATGCATCCGGTCCCCCTGCTTGTCCGTAACTACGGATGGATCCAGCTCCGACCGGAAGTATCCGGACACCTCTGTACGGTCACCGTAGACAACGACGACCTCCCCGCGCTGCTCCTCGTTGGCGCAGTCGATGTAGTAAATCTTCTCAGCCGACTGCCGCACAAAGGCCTCCAGTACCCTGCGGGCGGGGTGGTTGTCCACCGCGCCCACCAGGATGGCCTGCCTGTAGTGCTTGGCGATTCGCTGAAGCTGCCGGGGTGCGCTGAGATAGTGCGGGTGGAAGTACACCCGGTCCAAGCCCAGGGCTGTTGTGGCCTTCGCTGCCAGCGCTTCGGCCTTGTTGCTCCCAAGGTCCCGCCTCGAGTACATCTGCCGTTGGATGTTCTTTCCTTCGACGGTGTCTCCATCCATCAGATGAATGTCGATGGTGTGGGGTAAGAAACGGCACAGGTCCTGGAACAAGCTCGACCCGATGCCGCCGCCACCCACGATGATGACGCCTTTGTGGTTATCCAATTGCGACCACCTCGTTGTACATGACTGGCTCGTAAGTCTGGCCATTCCAGCGCCGAAACAGCCAGACGTCGTGGCCTTCCTTCCAAGAGAACAGGCCGAACAGGATGCCGCGCAACCGCTCATTCGCATCGTCAATCGGTGACCAATCGCCACCCATGATGTGATGGGAATGCAGGTCAGCAATCAGATCCCATTCCTGACCGTCCTTGATGACCGTCAACTGGACGTCGCATTCTACATGCACCACACTGCGACTCATCCGAGGCCGGTAAAGAGCCAGATCACCCGTTGCGTTTTGGTAGATCAAGACACGGTCCTCGGACTGCTCCTCAACATACGTTGCCTTGAACATCGCCTGGACTTGCCATAATGCGTCCCCACTGATCTTAACCACCCTTTCTCGACCCCCTGATGGTGATGACGAGCGTGTTTGTTGCCGCGTTGTGGTGGAAATCCGGCTGCACGTCCTGAAACTCCGTAAAGCCGTTCTGCACCAGGACTTCTTTGATTTGATCACTGGTGTAAGGCTGGCCATCGACAAAACCCGTTAACTGCAGGATCTCGGCTGCATACCGGATGTTGAAGGGGTAGGTAAATTGCTGCTGGGTGGTGGCCGGCGACGCTGCTTGCCTGGCTTTCGCCTCGGTCTCCGGACCGTCCGCTTTGGAACGGGTCTTGGTCCGCTTGCTCTCGGGTTCAGGTGGGGCCTTAACCTCCTTGACCTCTGTGGCATCGCCCCACAACGTGAGCTGCTGACCAACGTCTGCCTTCTGACTCGTCAACGATGGACTACCTCCTTTTCGTCCCCCGATACCTTGGCGTATCTGAAGGGGTGTGAGAATGCAAAAAGGCCCAAGAAACGTCACACTGACGTCCTTGGGCTGGTAACCACGCCTCCGGGCAAATGTGCCCGTATTCAACCTTCGCGGCCTCTACGACGGCCTCTTAACTACACCTACGAGCGGCAGCGCCCGATTATCCTGGCCAATTGGCCAGCCTGATCGCTCCCGAGAGCCACCCGTGTCCAAGGGAAAACACTGATCTGATTATGATTATAGCATAGACACATCTACGTCCGAAATAGACATCGTGGCTTCGTTGCGAACATCATGGCAGCCGTTAGCTCATGCAGGGTGATGGGGCCCCAGAATCAACCATGCGCCCGCCACCCTCGCACACCGTCCTGCGCTACCCATTTCGCCTCTTGACGTACAGCCGCTGAAGGAGTACATTGACCCTACATATCCAAAATCCTGAATATGACGATGGAGGTGCGAGCGCATGGACGGAGCCGGTCAGCAACTTGAGCAGCACACACCCAGTTTGGACACTCGGCAGTGGGAGCTGCACGCAAAGTTTTTCGACGGTCTGGCCAATCCCACGCGCCTCAAGATCGTAGAACTGCTCCTCGACCGCGAGGAAATGAATGTACGGGAGATCATCGACGCGGTGGGCATGTCCCAGAGCCAGGTATCCAATCAGCTTGCGTGCCTCAAATGGTGCGGATACGTCACGTCCCGCAGCGAGGGAAAGTTTGTCTACTACCGGGTCGCCGACCCGCGGGTTCGTGACCTCATTTACCTGGCCCGCGCCATCGTGGCCGACAACGCTGAGGCGATCCACTGTTGCACGCGCATGGGCAGGAAGTGAGCGGATGAAGAAATGGCTGTTGGGGGCGGGCGCGTTTATAGCCTGCCCCTGTCACTTGCCACTCCTGGCCGTGCTGTTGGCCGGAACCGCTGGGGGCGCCTGGTTATCCCGCTACCAGGGGGTGCTCCTGGGTGTGATGACGGCAGCGTTTGTTGGCTTCGGGTACCTGTTTCTCCGGCATGTGTGGCAGTCGCCGGAGTCCGGGCACCGGGAAGAGCGGCAAGATTGAGGTCGTCCTCCTCCGAACCAGTCCAGGAGCCGAGCAGAATGTGTGGAGCGGCTGCATACCACCGCGGCCTTTCACGGTGGTCCCAGGTACCATCCCACCGGCAACCGACAGCCTCCTCGCAGGCGGTTCCTTCCTTATCTCTGATGTGCTGGGTGAAGCAGCCACCAAGAACCCGGAGGTGTACCGATGCGTAGAGAAAACCCCGACAACGATCAAGCGCGCCCACGGTCGAGGGCGGAGCGGACTGGAAGACGGTGGTGGTTTCTTCCCATTAGTGTCCTGGCCCTCGTGGCCGGTATCGTGCTCTATGGCCTGCTCGGCACCGGAGTGGTGGACGAGGGCACCCCGACAGGTGATGGGGAGCTCGCATCCGATGAGGCCACACTCATGGTCAACAGGGGTAGCCCGACAGACCGCGCGTCGCTTGCACCCGATGTCACCCTGGCCACGGCGGACGGGCAGCTTCGCCTCTCGGACTTGCGTGGCCAGCCGCTGTTGCTCTACTTTTCCTTTCCCGGTTGACCGACCTGCGCGCTGGAGGCTCCAGCGCTAGCGAAGCTCCACAAACAGTACCGCTCCGAAGGGTTCCGAGTGGTGGCCATCAACATCCAGCCGGAATATCCCTTGCCTGAGTGGGAGCGGTTCTGGAAGAGCTCGGGGGCCGGTGAGGTGATCTGGGCCCAGGACGTAGAGGGCGCCACCATTGAGGCGTACCGGCTGGTGGCGCTGGGAACCGTGATCGTCGTGGACCGCCAGGGGCAGATCGTCTTCCGCAGCGATGGTTCACCAGGTGCGCGGCAGCTCCAGCGGAAGATTGAGGAGGCCCTGTAGCCGATGGTTGAAGTTCAGCAGTGGTTGACCCAGTGGCTGGGCAGCGTGGGGGCGTTGCTTCCGTTCGGCTACGCCTTTGCGGCCGGCATGGTCTCAGCCGTGAACCCATGCGGGTTCGCGATGCTCCCGGCTTACCTGGGCCTCTACCTGGGCAACCGGGAAGGGAATGCCTTGCCGGCCGGACCGGGTGGACGGACAGCAGCGGCGGTCCCCATGCAGGTGGCCCGGGCGCTGCTGGTCTCGGCGGCGGTTACCGCGGGGTTTGTGCTGGTCTTCGGCGGCGCCGGGATTCTCATCTCGGCGGCAAGCCGGCTGGTCGTCCAGCTCGTGCCCTGGCTGGCCGTGGGTATTGGCCTGGTTCTGATCGTCCTGGGGGCAGCGATGCTGGGAGGCCGTCACCTGGCGATCGGCCTTGGTGCCCGTGTGGCTTCCCGCTTCGGCAACCCTGCCACCGTCAGCCTGAGGGGCTTTTTCCTGTTCGGCGTCGCCTTTGCTATAGCGTCTCTCAGCTGCACCCTGCCGATCTTCCTCGTCGTGGTAGGCGGCACTCTGGCCGTGCCGGGTTTCCTGCCTGCCGCGCTCCAGTTCGTTCTCTACGCCCTGGGCATGGGACTGATCGTCCTCGTCCTGACACTGGGGATCGGCGTTTTCAAGGGGGCTCTGGTGAGTCGTTTTCGACAGCTTGCGCCTTACACAGAGCGGCTCGGTGGCTTGCTGCTGGTGTTCGCCGGCGGGTACATCGTGTACTACTGGCTGTTCAAGGGCGGCCTGATCGCCACCCTGCTATGAGAAGCTTACCGAGTGGCGAAACGCTGGAACGGATCCTCGCCCGGCCAGGACCGGACGGCGGCATTCCCGCTGCATAGGGAAACCAACGGCGAAAGGGGAGACGCAGACGATGAATCCAGCTCAGCCCAAAGGCGGAGGGACCCTCTTCGTGGCAGTGCAGGACGTCCATACCGTACTGACCTCGGATCGCTTTACCTGAGCCTCCTGCCTGGCCCGTGCGGCCGAAGCGGTCGGTAGGCTGGGAGGTGTCAAGAGCGTGGTCCCGTTTCAGGCCGGATCGGAACCGGGATTGCGAGTGTCTTTGGTGGCCGGGACGATCACCGTGCAGGCAATTGCGGCCGCGGCACGCCGCGGTCTCGAGTCGGACCCATTCAATCTTAACCCCGTAGGCCTGTACTACATGGATGACCCCTTGCCGCCCTCGATCGTCCTCTCGGGCGAACAGCCCGACACGGTCGGCTATCCCAACTCCGGCGGCAAGCACCACTAATGCCGCTAGTGAACCCCAAAAAGGAGGATGCAACCATGGATGATTGCTGTTAGGTACCGGAATCGCCACAACACGAACCCGGCACGTGTCCTCGCTGCAGTGTCAAGGGGCGCGCCGTGGACCTGATCACCCCCAAGAGCCTGCTCTTGCCCCACGCTCTGGAGCGCCTGGATCCGACCCGGACGTACCGCTTCTGTGGCAACCGGGATTGTTTGGTGGCCTACTTCGCGGGCGATGAGACCTTCACCAGCGAGGAATTGAAGGTTCCGGTGTTCCAGAAGTCCGATGCCGCCGGTATCCCCGTCTGCTACTGCTTCGACTGGTCACCGAAGCGGATCGCGCAGGAGATCGCGACGACTGGCCAGAGCACCGCTTCCCGGACCATCACGGCCCATGTTCAGGCGGGCCGCTGCGCCTGCGAGGTGAACAATCCGCAGGGATCGTGTTGCCTCGGCAACGTGACCCAGGTGGTCAAGGCCGCCCAGGCGGGCCGCGTGATGGTCTGATGTCCACTCGGTGGGTACTTTGTTGAGGGCGGCGACTTAGGACCGCAGGCGATTACCTGTTTCTGCTGTTCTTTGTGGGCGCGTTCATCGGCTGGGTCTGCTCCGGGCGCGCTGCCGGGGAACGGGCGGCGGCTGATGATGCGGTGCGGCTCCGTGCAGGCCGCACGATGTCTTCCAGCCTGATGGAGTGCCCGGTCCGATAACGGCCAGGCGCTGTCCGGAGCACGGGACGGGTGGCGCCTGGTCGATGCCTCTGTGTGGGAGGAGCGAGCAGTGAACAAGCATCCAGGCATATCAACAGTTATCCTGACCGAGGTTGGCGCAGCCTGGAAGGAGCGGCCCTGGTGGCCTTCGCTGGCCGGCGGGGCCTTTTTTGTGCTCGTCTGGTGGCTACGCGGCGGGCTGACGGAAGCATTGCCGAACCATCCCTGGCCCTGGCCGGCCGGAACCGTCCGCACCGGGTGGACTTCGGAGCCATACATCCTCGTTTCACTGGGACCTGACTGGCTGCTGACCTTCTCCCTGTTCTCCACGTTCCAGTTCCTCGTTCTTGCCGCTCTGGCCGGCGGTACCCTTGCGTTGACCTTGAGAGCCCGGACCTGCTCGGTGCCGGGGCAGCCGACAGGCATGGCCGGCTCCCTTTCGCCGGCACTCCTGGCCGCCCTGGGCGGCACCGGTTGCTGCCTGCCCCTGACCCCGCTGCTGCTCTCGCTGGGCGGGGTGGCGGCAGCGCTCAAGTACTTCGATGGACTCGCCCTTGGCCTGTTCGCCTGCTCCTGGCTGGTCCTCACCCGCCGGCTCAGGCCTTCCCTGACCGAACCCCATGCCCTGCCGGCCTGGGTGCTGACCGCGGGCATGCGGACCCTGCAGGTCGCTGCCGCAGTGGCCGCTGCCCGGGCACTATTGCGCTTGTGGCC
>JACQUH010000173.1 GCA_016210375.1 Chloroflexota bacterium | reverse complement strand
CTTCAATACCTCCCTCCCGTCAAGAGAGAGAGGACAGAACACTTGCCCCTTCTATTGGGCGAGGCACCCCGTACCATCACTGCGGCGCCGCACGGGGTGAGCTGCCTGCGTGAGAGCACCGTCGCTGGTGGAGAACACCTTCCGCTCTATGCGCTTCCGGTCCTTCCGGCTTTTCGTCCTGGGCTCCTTCTTCGAGCACTCCGGCGAGTTCATGGAGATGACGACGCTGAGCTGGCTCATGTGGAAGGAGACGCAGTCCGAGGTATACCTGGGCCTGCTCCTCTTCTGCCGCATCATCCCGTTGGCCGTCTTCCCACTAATAGGCGGAGTCGTGGCGGACCGCGTCAACCGCAAGGCCGTGCTCATCGCGGCCCTGGTCTTCGCCGCCCTGATCTCGGCCAGCTTGCTGGCCCTGGTAGCGGTGGACTCTCTGGCCCCCGGCTACATCCTGGCGGCGGCCCTGGGAATGGGCCTGGCCACCAGCTTCAATCACCCTGCCCGGTCGTCCATCGTTCCCAACCTGGTGCCCCGGGACCAGCTCATGAACGCCATATCTCTGGACACCACGGCAGTGTTCTCCAGCATGATCCTGGGGCCGGTCATGGCGGGGCAGGTCCTGGCCATGTGGGGACCTGAGCCCGTCTTCGCCATTCGCGTCGTCGGAGTTGCCATTGCCATCATGTGGCTCCTCATGGCCCACATTCCTGCAACTCCCCCTCACGCCAGAGCGGAGGCGGTCCTGCGCAACCTCGTCGGGGGCATCGGCTACTTGAGGGACAATCGCCTGGTCATGGGACTGCTCGTCCTGTTCTTCGTGCCCACCGTGTTCGTCGGCTCGGTGAACGCCCTGCTCCCCACCTTCGCCGATGAGGTCCTGGGGTCAGGCGAAAGGGGCCTGGGGTACCTGCAAGGCGCCGGCGGCGCGGGGTCGGTGATAGCGATGCTGACCCTGGCCTCCTTGAGAAGCGTGCGCCAGAAGGGACTGGTCCTCTTGGGGGCCGGCATGGCCATGGGCCTATCCATCCTGGCCTTTGCCGCCTCGCCATGGCTGGCCCTGTCCCTGGTCGTACAGGTGGTCACGGGCGCGGTCAACGCGGCCTTCAACACCACAAACATGACGCTGACCCAGAGCCTCATCCCGGATGAAGTGAGGGGCCGGGTCATGAGCTTGCGGGAGATGACCATGGGACTGGGCTCTCCGGTGGGCAGCCTGAGCGTGGGCGCCCTGGCCGGGGGCATCGGCGCGCCCCAGGCGGTGGCGATCTACGGCTCGCTGTGTTTCCTCATCAGTCTGGGACTCTTCCTGTTCCTGACGCCGGTCAGACGGATCCAGGTGGCTTGAAATGAGCCCGAGGGCATTCCTGTTCCTGTCGTTGCGAGGCGCGTTAGCGAAGCTTGCCCTGAGCGAAGCCGAAGGGTGGCAACCCGTCCCCCAAGGCTACGGATTCCCACGGCCTCTGCCCCCTTCGTCCACCCAGCTCCCGAGGCCTCGGAATGACAATTCAACCTTCACCCCACGGGACCGGGCCGTTGCAGAAAAGAACTAACCGCTGCCCAACGGCAGCTTGAAGGAGAGTTTGTTGCCAACCAAACCCAAGATCGAGTACGACGTCCAAGACCTCGCCCTGGCCGAGGCCGGGGAGAGGCGCATTCAATGGGCGGGGCGCGAGATGCCAGTGCTCTCCCTGCTCCGGGAGAGGTTCGCCCGGGAGAAACCCTTGAAAGGCGCGCGCCTGTCTGCCTGCCTCCACATCACCTCGGAGACGGCCAACCTGGCCCTGGTCCTACAGGCAGGAGGGGCGCGACTGGCGTTCTGCGCCTCCAACCCTTTGAGCACCCAGGACGAGGTGGCCGCCGCCCTCGTCGCCAACCACTCCATCCCCGTCTTCGCCATCAAGGGCGAAGATGAGAAGACTTACTACGGGCATATCCACAGCGCTTTGAAGCAAGAGCCGACCATCACCATGGACGATGGCGCCGACCTGGTGGCCACCCTGCACCGCGAGCTCCCCAACCTTCTGAGCCGAGTCGTGGGTGGCACCGAAGAGACGACCACCGGCGTTATTCGCCTGCGGGCCATGGCCCGGGACGGCGCCCTGAAGTACCCCATCGTGGCGGTCAACGAGGCCGACACCAAGCACCTGTTCGACAACCGCTATGGCACAGGCCAGAGCACCCTGGATGGAATCACGCGGGCCACCAACATCCTTTGGGCGGGCAGAAGGGTGGTCGTCTGCGGGTACGGCTGGTGCGGGCGTGGCGTGGCCATGCGAGCGCGAGGGCTGGGCGCACAGGTCATCGTCACCGAGGTAGACCCCGTACGCGCCCTGGAAGCGGTGATGGATGGCAACCGGGTGATGCCCATGCTCCAGGCGGTCGAAGAAGGCGATGTCTTCATCACTCTGACGGGCGACATCAACGTCATAGACAAGCATCACCTGGAGCGCATGAAGGACGGCGCCATCCTGGCCAATAGCGGTCACTTCAACGTGGAGCTGAACATCCCTGCCCTCCAGGCCATGGCCGAGAGCCGTAGGG
>JACQUH010000180.1 GCA_016210375.1 Chloroflexota bacterium | reverse complement strand
GTCAAAGGACTTTTGGAACAAGGCCCCCTTGATGGGAGAGGGGGACGATGGGTCAGGCGCTTGCAGCAAAAGGTAAGCTATTTCGTTGATGACCATAGGGGGGCGGCATCATGCTCCAGCCTTCAGGCTGGGGTGGGAAAGCCATCTTGAGATAGTTTCTTAGTGCACGGGATGATGCCACCACTGCAAAGCAAACGGAACCGAAGCCTGCCGCCATTGCCAAGCCCACTCTCCTTCTGCTAACGTACACCCGCTGACCTCAGCAGAAGGACCACCCATTGGTCAAGGCCTCTCTCTTCGCCACTTGCCTGGTGGACCAGCTCTACCCCGGCGTAGCTAAAAGCGCCGTCAGCCTTCTGCGCCGGCTGGGCGTAGAGGTGGACTTTCCTGTAGGGCAGACCTGCTGCGGCCAGCCTGCCTTTAACTCCGGCTACATGGGCCAGGCGATGCCCCTGGCGGTCCGCTGGCTGGACCTGTTCCAGGAGAGCGAGTACGTGGTGACCCCCTCCGGCTCCTGCACCGCCATGCTCAAGGTCTTCATCCCCGGGATGCTGCGCCACGACGCTGCCCTGGCCCAGCGCGCCCGCGACCTGGCCCTGCGCACCTACGAGCTCTCCCAGTTCCTGGTGGGCGTCCTGAAGGTGGCGGATGTCGGCGCATCCTTCTCGGGCCGCGTCACCTATCATCCCTCCTGCCACCTGCTGCGGGAGCTGCGAGCGTCGGCGGAACCCCAGCGCCTCATCCGGGCTGTTCGCGGCGCCGAGTACGTGGAGATGGAGAACGCGGGGGAGTGCTGCGGCTTTGGAGGCACCTTCTCGGTCAAGTACCCCGACATCTCCACCGCCATCCTGGAGGGCAAGCTAGCGGCGATAGAGGCGGCCAGAGCCGACGCCCTGGTCGCCTGCGACATGGGGTGCCTCATGCACATCGGCGGGGCCATGCGTCGGCGAGGCATGAAGGCGCGGCCCATGCACCTGGCGGAGCTCCTGGATAGCAAGTAGCTATCTCAACAGCCTTGACGGAACCGTCCTCTGATGGTCGTTGACCAGAGAGTCTGCCGCTGGGGTTCCGACCATGCCCCCTGTGGTTCCCATCTCTCCGCAGGAGCGAGAATCAGATGTATCAGTGGGATGCGGCTTTGCCGCATCCCACTGATACAAACCAATCTTCTCCCCCTTCCCCTGGGGGAAGAGCCTGTCCTAGAGCGAAGCGAAGGAGGGAGGCTGAGGGGGTTAGGTCATTCTATCAATGGCCTTCTGGCTGGGGTGGAAAAAGGAATTCTGGGATAGTTACTTACTAGTCATGGCGAGTAACTGGGCACGGTTTCGCCGCGCCCGGTTACCTATAACAATTTCATGCAGCCACACACACAACAGTTCCCCAAGCTAGCCGCCCAGGCCCTGGCCAACCCCCAGGTGCAGGCTGCCCTGGCCGGCTTGAAGACAGGCTTTGACCAGGCCCGCCAGCACGCCATCGGTGAGATCACGCCAGAGGACTGGGAGCACCTGCGGGACCGCGCACGGGAGATCAAACGCCACACTCTGGAACACCTGGACTCCTACCTGGCCCTGCTGGCGGAAAACGTCCGGCGCAACGGCGGCTCTGTCCACTTCGCCAAGGACGCCCAGGAGGCCACCGCCACCGTCCTGGAGATTGCCCACCGCAATGGCGTGAAGCTGGTCGTCAAGGGCAAGAGCATGGTCTCCGAGGAGATGGCCCTGAACCGCGTCCTGGAGTCGGCGGGCGTGGAAACGGTGGAGACGGACCTGGGGGAGTACATCATCCAGCTCGCCGGCGAGACGCCTTTCCACATCGTGGCCCCCGCCATCCACAAGAGCAAGGAGGAGGTGGCCGCGCTCTTTCAACGGAAGCTAGGCGCCCTGGAGAGGGCCGACATCCCCTCCCTGACCCGGACGGCCCGGGAGACTCTTCGCCAGAAGTTCCTCCAGGCGGACATGGGCATCAGCGGCGTCAACTTCGCCGTGGCAGAGACGGGCACCGTGTGCATCGTCACCAACGAGGGGAACGGCCGCATGAGCACCTCGCTCCCCCGCATCCATGTGGCCGTCATGGGCATGGAGAAGGTCGTCCCCGCCCTGGAGGACCTGGGGGTCTTTTACCGGCTTTTGCCCCGGGCAGCCACGGGCCAGCGCGCCACCAGCTACTTCACCCTGGTCTCTGGCCCGCGCCGCGCCGCCGACGAGGACGGCCCCGAGCAGTTCCACCTGGTGATATTGGACAATGGCCGGGGCCGGTTACTAGCGGACCCAGATCTGCGGGAGGCCCTCTACTGCATCCGATGCGCGGCCTGCCTCAACATCTGCCCCGTGTACCGCAAGGTGGGCGGCCACGCCTACGGGTGGGTGTACCCTGGCCCCATCGGCGCGGTGGTCACGCCCGTCATGGTGGGCCTGCCCAAGGCCAGGGACCTGCCCTTCGCCTCCACCCTGTGCGGAGCCTGCCGGGACGTATGCCCCTTGAAGATAGACATACCCCGCATGTTGCTGACGCTGCGACATCGGGTCGCCGAGGGGCCGCCGGCCCAGCGCAAGGCCTCCTGGTACGAGGGCCTGGGGTTCCGGCTCTGGGGCCGGGTGATGGCCTCGGAGCAGGCGATGGCGAGGGCGCGGCGGGTCGCCCTCTTCGTCCAGCGCCCCTTCGCCCGGGGCGGGCACATCCGGCGGCTGCACCTGCCGCCCCTCTCTCGCTGGACCCGGAAGCGGGACCTGCCGGCTCTGCCAGAGCGCTCGTTCCATGAGATATGGGAGAAGGATCTGCGGACATCTCCCCCTGTAGTCCCCCTCTCCCAAAGGGCGAGGGGAACGGGAGAATAAGGAATGGGTATGATGCGGCTTTGTCGCATCACGCCTATTCAACCCTATCTTCTTCCCCTTCCCGTGCGGAAAGAGGGAGAAGATAGGGTTAGGTTGGACTTCCATGAAGCAAGAAGAGTTCCTGAAAAGGGTGCGGGACGCCCTGGGCAGGCCCGAGGGCGCGCCCCCGCCGGACTACCTTCCCCTGAAGCTGCGCCGGGAGGACCAGCGCCAGAGGGCCGTGACCATTGAGGCCCGGGCCGAAGCCAAACGGGCGCAGCTCATCGCCCGCCTGGCGGATGTGGCGGCGCTTCAGGGGTGGAAGGTCTATCGCGCTCCCTCCGCCCAGGAGGCCGTAGGCTACATCCTGGCCCTGGCCATAGAGAAAGGCGCTCGCAGCGTGGTGCGCTCTGCCCACCCGGTCTTCCTGCGCCTTCCCCTGGACGCCGCCCTGCGCGGCCATGGGGTCCGGGTATCGGTGGACGCGGCCTCCTCTGGCGCCAGCCGCGAGCAGCTCCGGGTGACGGTGGCTCAAGCCGACCTGGGCGTCACGGGTGTGGACTACGCCGTGGCCGAGACGGGCAGCGTCGTCCTGGCCGCGCGCCCGGGGGTCAGCCGTAGAGCGCCGCTGCTGCCACCGGTCCACGTGGCCATCGTGGAGCCTCACCAGGTGTACGAGAGCCTGGACGACCTCTTTGCCCTGCGGCGCATGGCGCTCCTGGAGAGAGAGGGCGACATGGGGAGCTACCTGAGCCTGATCAGCGGCCCCAGCAGGACGGCGGACATAGAGCAGACGCTGGTTGTGGGCGTCCACGGCCCGGTGGAGGTGCGTATGGTGATTGTAGAGACCTGACCCCCTGACTCCCTCCCCAGCAGAGAGAGAGAGGAGATTGAATAGGCATACGAGTGCCCGTGGAGACCAAAGACGTGAAGCTTGAACACCAACCAACGGCTATTGACAAGGAGTCCGCACATGCTATAAGCTGTCAACTCCGATGGCGTCCTTTCCGCTAACTTTCTGTTAACATGAGTATTTGAACGAACAGAGGTGGATACTATGAAACGAATCATGAATGGAATTCGTCTTGGGGTGGCTCTGCTAGTGTTCTCGGCAGTATCTATTGCATGTGGGACCGCAGAAGCGCCGCCAGCGACCGCCACTCCTGTTAGTCAAGCCGCTACTCCCACCACTGCTCCCATCGCCACACCTAAGCCTACCAGCACGCCAACGCCTACAGTCAAAACCGTAAAGCGTGGGGGCATAGTGAGCGTGTCAAGCGGCGCCTTGCCTGGCTGGGACCCCCAAAAGACTCGGTCAGCCGCAACCTCTCGCATATTCAACGTCTCTGGGTGCAAGCTTGCCAAGTGGGACGAGCGCCCCTCGGCAGACCCAGGGGCTACCAACTTTATCCCTGACGCCGCCACTGAGTGGGCATTTGAAAGCCCCACCAAACTGGTCTTCCATCTGCGGCGGGGCGTGAAGCTCCCCAACGGGCGGGAGGTTACGTCGGAAGATTACAAGTGGAACCACGACCGCATGGTGGCAGTCAAGTCGGTACGACTGGCTTTCTTTATTGCCATTGACACCGTGGAAACGCCGGATCCCTACACTATCATTTATAACTTGAAAGAGTCTGACGCTGACTTTATGGAGAATCTGACGGGGCAAAACAACGTGGTCCTGTTCAAGGAGTATCTTGACCCCACACCGGATGGCTGGGGAAAGACTACTGGGATTCAGAACGCCGTTGGATGCGGCCCCTTCAAGGGTAAGGAGGCAGTAGAGGCATCACATACTCTCATGGAGCGGAATGACGCTTACACTATTGAGCCCGGGTTTCCCTTGATTGACCAAATACGGTACGTTCATAGCACTGATCCCAGCGTGACACTAGCCTTGTATCTCACCGGTCAGCTAGATTGGCGGGGTATAGATTTCAGCGACGTGGAAACGGTTAAGTCGCGTGTCCCGCAGGGGACCATTGTGGAGCAAGCGCCTATCAGCACGATCCCGATTCGGATGGACCTTCACCGGCCACCGCTCAACGATGTTAGGGTGCGCAGGGCGTTGAACCTTGCCCTGGATAGACAGAGTTGGATTGACTCTCAGTATAGCGGGAAGGGCCAGGCCTTTGTGGAAATCCCTCCAATTTTCAGCGAATGGAGCGTGCCCATAGAGAAGCTGCCCACGGACCTGCAACAGTGGTACAAGTATGATCCGGCGCGCGCACGCCAGCTCTTGAAGGACGCAGGCTACGGCAGCGGTGTCACGATACCCTACCTGTCCAACGCGCAAAGCGACTCAACGCGGCGACAGGGAGAGTTACTCCAGGCGATGTGGAGCGATATCGGCGTGACCCTGGACCTTAAACTCATTGAATACGCCGCTTATCTGGCATCGCCGATTCCATCGGGGGGCATAAAAGCCGTGGGACTGGGCAGGCCAGATGTCAGGACCTATTATTGGGAGCTCCTCTCCGACAAGTCTAAATTCGTGGGCGACGATAAGGCATACCTGCCCGCCGACGACCCCAAGGGCAGAGAGCTAGCTGCACTGGTGGAAAAGGCACGGCTCACCCCTGATAAGGGGCAACGGCTTGCCCTTGTTCGCGATATCCAAACCCAAGTAGCTGACGGTATGTGGGTTATGCACGCTCCTTCGGGCAATTCGTTTACTGCGGTTCAGCCGTGGGTGAAGGACTTCAGTGTCCGCATCGGCTGGAATGACGGGTGGTTTACCTATCTTTGGCTGGACAAGTAAGCACACAAGAGCCCTGCCAGCCAGAATAGGTTCATCTCCGTTGTTGTCAAACGATAGGTCAAGCTACCCCAAAATCCGCCGATGGAAGACCAGAGTCCCGTTTGATGGGGACTCTGGTCGGTGAGGCTGAGGGCATCCACGGGTTTCCTCAGTCCTTCTCTCCCTTGGCCAGGGGAGAGAAGGACTGAGTTTGCCGAAGCGGAGACGCTGTTGGGAGAAGCTTCCAGACTGGCCAAGTAAAATCGGCGTACTGTGGCCTGGGCGACAACGAACGCGAGCGCCTTCTGCACACGAACGATTACCGGGCTGTTTTTACCGAGCGGCCTTCCGTGTACCACTCAGTGGCCTCCCATGGATAGACCCGGGGGTTGCTTGTACAGCTCAAAAGCGCTAGGGCACATCTAGAGCGAAGAGGCGCTTCACCCATGCGTGGATACATCGTGCGCCGACTGATGCTGATGATTCCGACTATTATCGGCGTCAGCCTGATCATCTTCTTCGCCACACGCTTCCTGCCAGGCGATGTGGCAACAATCATGTTGGGGCAGGAAGGCGGAACTATCTCTGATCATGACATCAGCGACTTGCGCCATCGCTTGGGGCTTGACGAACCGCTGTATAAGCAATACTGGGAATTCATGAGCGGTATCCCCCGGGGTAACCTGGGGACTTCTCTCTGGACCGGCCGTCCTGTTACAGACTCAATACTGTACCGGCTGCCCGTGACCATAGAGTTGGCTGTGCTGGCAATAGCCTTGGCAGCGGTAGCGGGAGTGTCCCTTGGCGTACTATCTGCCCTCCGCCAGGATTCGTGGGTGGATTATGTGGCCCGCTCCTCCGCGATCATGTTGCTGGCGACGCCTATCTTTTGGATAGGAGTTCTCGTCTTGCTGCTCCCTGCTTTGTGGTTCGGGTGGTCACCACGTTCGGTAGTTTTCACCTCTTTTGCCGAGAGTCCCGGGAAGCATCTTCTCCAGTTTGTCATTCCTGCTCTCATCATTGCCTCCCATACAGGGGCGGGGCTCATGCGCATCACCAGGACCTTGTTTCTGGAAACCATGCGGCAGGATTACATTCGGGTTGCCTATGCAAAAGGGCTGGCAACGAGGGTAGTAGTATTGCGTCACGCCCTCCGCAACGCCCTGATCCCGGTAGCTACCATCATCGGTCTCCAGGTGGCCCATATCATTGGCGGGGCGATAATCATGGAGGTTATCTTCGGCCTTCCTGGCATGGGCCGCCTGCTTGTTGAAGATGCGTTAGGCCGCAGGGATTACCCTATGATCCAGGGCATCGTCATTTTGGCGGCTTCCTTTGTTCTGGTGGTTAACCTGCTGGTAGACCTCAGCTACGCCGTCATAGATCCCCGGGTGAAATACGCAAATAACTAGTTACAGCGCCCTTTGATTCGGCTCCTCTGCAAAGGTGACTATGGAACGTACAGCGGAAGTATTCAGCGGCAGAAGACGTGCGCTTCGGTGGAGCAAAGGGGCGTTTGCCAGCCTAACCAGGTTTGCAAGGCATAAACCCGTGGGTACCTTTAGCGGCCTGGTGTTGCTCATTATGCTTTTTGCCGCCCTGTTTCCTGCCCTCATCACTGCGTATGGACCCACGCAGGTGCGCCTGCGTGATGTGTACCAGGGCCCAAGCCTGCTGCACTACTTCGGGACGGATAATTTCGGCCGCGACGTGTTTTCTCGGGTCGTCTACGGGGCCAGGGTCTCAATGCCAGCCGGTTTAATTGTCGTTCTCATTAGCACGGTTGTCTCTACCCTGGCCGGTGGGGTGCCTGGATACGTCGGAGGCTGGATTGACGCCGCGTTCCAACGCTTTGTGGATGCGTGGATGTCCATGCCGTTCCTCGTTGTTGTGTTGGTGCTTTCCGCGGTCCTTGCGCCCGGCTTCGTCACTATCGTCGTTGTTCTAGGGGTTTCCATAGGAATCAATAGCTCTCGCCTCGTCCGCTCCGTGAGCATTTCTATCAGGCAACAGCAATTCGTTGATGCCGCGTATGCCCTTGGATCAACGCGGCAACGGATCTTCGTCTTCCATATTCTTCCGAATACGATTCCTACCCTCTTGGTATTGGCCACACTGCATCTAGGATCGGCAATTCTCTCGGAAGCGTCATTAAGTTTCCTGGGATACGGAATACCTCCTCCCAATCCTACCTGGGGAGGAATGTTAGCGAGTAGCGGCATGCAATACATGATGCGGGCGCCATGGATGTCCATTTTCCCCGGTCTAGTATTAACGCTCGTTGTGTTCAGCGCCAACATGTTTGGTGACGCTCTGCGAGATGTCCTTGATCCTAGATTGCGCGGCGGTAGGCCGCCATAGAGTTTTAGGAAGGCGCTCTCCCCACCCGCATAGAGCTGCTGCAACAGCCCCGGCGCAGAGGTAAGCGCTGGCAGCGATACTCCTCGGGAGCGGGGGTTGCCACGCGGCAGGGACATCGCTCTTAGTAACCATCTCAAAAGTCGCTTTGGCACCGCCCCCTGAAGATCATTGAACAAATACGTTGCCAGTGAGATCCGACCTCTCCCCCTGTAGTCCCCCTCTCCGCAACGGAGAGGGGGACTAGTATTTGAGGAATCGGTGTGATGCGGCCTTGCCGCATCACACCGATCCAAACCAATCTTCTCCCCCTTCCGCTAGGGGAAGGGGGAGCCAGAGGGGCTAGGTC
>JACQUH010000170.1 GCA_016210375.1 Chloroflexota bacterium | reverse complement strand
TCTCTGTGGTGGGCGTGGCCTAGTGGTTTAAGGCGCCAGGTTGTGGCCCTGGAGATCGAGGGTTCAAATCCCTCCGTCCACCCCAATTCCGCCACCTGGTGAAACGCTTCACAGATGTCGTTGATTCTTGAGGAATAGGGGTGATGCGGCTCTGCCGCATCACCCCTATTCAGGTCTATCTTCTCCCCCTTCCCGTGCGGGAACAGCTTGTCCCTTCTCTGCGCCCAGGGCAAGCTCTTGAGTCCCGATGGAATCGGGACTCAAGGACAGGCTCTCTCCTGGGAGGAGGGGGAGACAGAGGGGGTTAGGTTATTTAGCCAATGACCATCTGGGGGTGGCACACAAGCAACTTGGGATGGTTTCTCACGCTTGCTGCTCTACCCGGATGACGTTGCCAACCTCCCTCACAACGTCCAGGGCCTTCATCTGCTGGACAGCCTGGCGGACGTAGGCTTCTTTCGCCGGGTGGGTCATGATGACCAGCTCTGCGGTCTGGCTGGCGGCGTCGGCAGCCTTCTGGATGACAGAGGCGATGCTGATGCCCAGGTCGCCCAGAACGGTGGCGATCTTGGCCAGGACGCCGGCGCTGTCGGACACCGTCACCCGGAGATAGTACTGAGTGACCAGTTCCTCTATGGGCAGGATACTCAGGCCGTCCTTGAGGTTCCCTGTGTGGGCAGGCTTGCGGCCTGAGGCGATGTTGCAGGCTACCTCCAGGATGTCCCCCAGGATGGCGCTGGCGGTGGGTTTTGCCCCAGCACCCTGGCCGTGGAACACCACCTTGCCCACCAGGTCGCCCTCTACCTCTATGGCGTTGAAAACGCCGTCCACCTTGGCGAGCAGGTGCTCCTCTGGCACCAGGCAGGGGTGTACGCGCAAAGAGAGCGCGGTATCCTCCCGGCGGGCGATGGCCAGGAGCTTTATGGCGTAGCCCAACTCTTGAGCGTAGCGGAAGTCCACGGCGGAGAGTCTGGCGATGCCCTCTCGGTACACCTGGGCGCCGGTGACCTGGGAATGGAAGGCCAGGGAGGCGAGGATGGCCAGCTTGTAGGCGGCGTCGGCGCCCTCCACGTCGTTGGCGGGGTTGGCCTCGGCGTAGCCCAGCTCCTGGGCCTGGCGCAGGGCCGTCTGAAAGCTGGCGCCTTCCTGGGACATGCGGGTGAGGATGTAGTTGGTGGTGCCGTTGATGATGGCGTGGAGGGAGGAGACCTCGTTCGCCAGGAGGTCCTTGTGCAGTGGGCCAATGAGGGGGATGCCGCCGCCCACGCTGGCCTCGTACAGCAGGCTGACCTCCTGCTCTTCCGCCAGGCGGACCAGCTCTGGGCCGTGGGTGGCCATCACCTCTTTGTTGGCGGTAACGACATGCTTGTCCTGGGAAAGGGCAGAGCGGATCAGGTCATAGGCGGGGCGCAAGCCACCCATCACCTCAACGACCACATGGACGTCCTGCCTGGCCACAAGGTCCTCGGGGTCGGTGGTAAGGAGAGCGGGAGGCACCGCAGGGTCCCTACGCCTGCTCTTGTCCCGCACCAGGATGCCCCGGAGCCGGAGGGGGCGGCCCACTTGCTGGGCCAGACGGTCAGCCTTCAGGAGCAGGTTGCGGGCGACCTCAGAGCCGACGACACCCATGCCCAGGAGGCCTATGCCGATTTCGGAGGTGTCGCTCATGTCGTGTAACGCAGGAGTCTACCAAGGCCGTACAAGGGGGTAGCACAACGCCACCGGGGCCGCTCTTGTGCTCCGAGGCGCAAGAGTATGCCTACCTGTTGCCGGTGGAGGGGGGGATCATCTCTCGGACCTTGTCCACTACGTACTGGTAGTTCGTGTTGTTGAAGTTTACGTCCACCTTGTTACTGGTGCGCTGGTCGTTGAGCCACTGCTCCAGGGCAATGTTCTTCAAGACCTCCCGCATCTTGTCGCCGATCTCGCGAGTCTCGGGTCCGTTGGTCACCTTCACCAGGTAGGTTCCAAGCCCGGTAACAATGGGGTCGCTCACCTTGTTGTGCTCTATGGTAAAGAGGGCGTCGTCCAGGCTGGGGAAGGCTCCTTTGGGCACCCATCCCACCTCGCCGTTGTCGTCGGCATAGGCGTCGCCCCGCATGTAGATGCGCGCCAGGCTCTCAAAGGAGTCGCCCGAGGTCAGGCGGCCCTGGATCTCGCTGATAGCGTTAGGGTCCGAGACCGTAATCCAGTGGACGTACACCTGCTCCGCCACCGAGGGCACCTGGTTGCTCAGCTTGTCCCTCACCCGCATTCTGAGCAGGTCGGTGCGGAGGATGCTCCGGTACTCTGCCTCTGAAAACTGGGTGAGGTTCAGGTAGTTGCGAAGGCTCTCCCGGAACTCCGCATCCAGGGCTGCGGGGTCTGCCACCTCACCAGCCGGCGGTTTGGGGTAGTGGGCCTTCCTCACCTCTTCATCAACTTCCTCCCTGGTTGCGACGACGCCCAGGGAAGAGGCGCCCTGACGGAGCAACTCCTCCTCCACCAGGCCATTCAGCACTTCAAAAGGGAGGACAGAGAGGTCCGACTGGCTGCCGTAGCTGGCCGCCACAGTGACATTGGCGCGGACGCGCTTGACAACCTCGCCGAGGGTGTGGGCGGCATCGTTGACCACCACCACGGTGTGCCTGGGGGGCAACACGAAGGTGGCAAAGTAGCCATACGCAGGCACGGCCACGACGATGGCGAGGACAACGGCCACAGCAATGTAGACCCACCGCTGCTGGCGATGCTCCCTCCGCCGGCGAGCAGCGAGCCGCCCCTGGGTTCCCATTGCTGTGGCCCTTGAGCGGTATCTGGATGCCATAAAAACCCCTTCGCTCTGGGAGGAGATGCGCCGCAGATGAGGAAAGGATCCCCCAGGGGAATGGCCCACGGGCATGGGGCTAGCGGCTGGCCAGCCCCATGGAGAGGACGTGCTCGGCAGCAAAAGGCAAAAGGGCCAGATGCCTGGCTCGCTTGAGGGCGAGCGAAAGCATGCGCTGGTGCTTGGTGCAGGTGCCTGACCTTCTGCGCGGGGCAATGCGCGCCCGCTCGGACATGAACCGCTGGATGCGGTTGAAGTCCTTGTAGTCAATATCCTTGATCTTGTCCACGCAGAAGGCGCAGACCTTGCGGCGGTTATAGAACCTGCGCCCGCCTGGGCCCCCAGCGTCGCGCCTTCTGGGTCCTGGAGGGCCTCTTCTTTCCTGTGCTCTGTTCATTCCAAACGACTCCTCGGTTTGTCAGATGCTATGGGCTAAAAGGGCAGGTCCTCGGCGTCCACGGAAGCGCCGGGGTTGTCCGCTCCGGAAGGACCGGACTCGCCGGCACCCTCACCGGCCTGGTAGCCTGGACCGCGGTCGAGAAAAAGGACCCGGTCGGCGGTAATCTCGTTGACAAAGCGCGTCTTGCCGTCCTGTCCTTCCCAGCTTCTGCTGTGCAACCGGCCTTCCACGTAGGCTTTGCGCCCCTTGGCCAAGTACTGGTTGCACTGCTCGGCAAGCTGGCGCCAGGCCACCACGGTGAACCACTCCGTCTCCTGGTGCCGCTCCCCGTCTGCTGTGGTGTAGGCGCGACTAGCCGCGATACGGAAGGAGGTGACCGGGTTGCCGTTGGGCGTGTACCGCATCTCCGGGTCCGTACCCACGTTACCAATGACCATGATCTTGTTTAGCCCCACCATGTCCGCACTCCCTGTGGCTTTTCCCCTGGCGACGACCTACTACCCCTTGAGCACCAGGAGGTGCCGTATGACGCTGGAGGTAACCCGCAGACTGGATTCCAGTTCCAGGGTGAACTTGGGGTCCAGGGAAAACTGGGTCAGGACGTAGTTACCCTCCCGGTACTTCTGGATGGGGTAGGCCAGCCTGCGCAGGCCCCAGTTGTCCTGCTTTGCTAGCATCCCGCCCCGCTCGGTGATGGACTGAGTGACCCGGTTGACCACGCTCGCCGTGGTCTCCTCGTCCATCTCTGGATTGAGCACCATGACCAGTTCATACTCGCGCACGCTGTTAGTTCCACCCTTCACAACGAGAGGTTAGGCTTCTCCACCGAGAGACATGGTGGGATTATAGCATGAACGAGCACAAGGCGCATCTAGAATAAGCATTGTGGGTTCCCATTGCCTGGGTTGGTATTCGTGCTCCCCGACCAAATCGGGGGCCAGCGAATGCACCCCTGGCACTTATGGTGAACCTATCTCAAAATGGCTTCCTGCACCCCAGCCTGATGATCATTAAACAGTTATGATACCCATCTGCCCTGTCATTCTGAGGGAGCCCTTCAGCCGAAGGACGACCGAATGAATGTCTCACCAGTCCCGACAGGTCGGGATTCGCCGCGCTCCGCTTGCTCAGAATGCCGTGATGGAACGGCACTTTATATAGTCTAGTGTAGTGCTTCTAACGCTTCGTTACCTAGTCGGACCTAGCCCCTGACCCCCTTCCCGCACGGGAAGGGGGAATGCCCTCTCCCTCTCCGTGCGGAGAGGGAGAGGGCCATGGCAGCAAGCGTTGTGCCCTAGTTCTCCGTAACAAACGATATATGTGAATCACTCCACTAGTGTAGTGTCTCGCAAATACCC
>JACQUH010000169.1 GCA_016210375.1 Chloroflexota bacterium | reverse complement strand
GCCGCAGGCCTTGCCCTGGGTGGTGGCGATCCTGCTGCCGCGAGGCCGCAGCCTACCGAAGGAGTAGCCCAGGCCGCCGCCGTACTTCTGGATCATGGCGCTGGCCGTGGCCGCCTGCATGATGCTCTCCATGGTGTCCTCAATGGGCAGCACGAAGCAGGCCGAGAGCGTCCCCTGCCCGGTGCCGGCGTTGAAGAGCGTCGGCGAGTTGGGCAGGAAGCGGGCCGAGGCCATGAGGTCGTAGTAGATGGCCTCCCACCTCTCGCGCTCCGCCGGGGGTTCGGCGCTGGCCACGGCCCGGGCCACGCGGACGAACATGTCCGTGGGCGTCTCGTCGCCGATGAGGTAGCGCGTCTTCAGGATGGTGATGGCGTTGGGTGTAAGGGCTGGTGCGATTCTACCCGTGGTCATGGTGGTGCTCCTCCACACGATTGACGCCCTCCCGCCCGACCGGGATGGGCATGGCGTTTATTGTATGCCCAGAGGAAATATGTCCCCTGGGGCAATTGTCTCACGTTTTGGTTCTTGTTCTCTCTTGGCTTGCTGGAAGCCCTTTGACCTCTCCCCCTCGGTCCCCCTCTCCGCAACGGAGAGGGGGATATCCTTCCTCCTTCCCTTTAGGGAAGGGGGCAGGGGGTTAGGTGGCCCTCGCCCCAGATTCTTCGCGGCGCCTGGAACGACAGGGTACGCTCGTCTACCGAGAGTGGACGGGCTCTGGATAAAGCGGGTACACTTTCCCACTTTCAGGTTCTGCAGGAAGATCGGGATGGTCTTCACGGAACCTTTCCCACCACCAGAAGTCCTTCAGGTCCCCGTCGCAATCGTCATATGGGCAGTCGGCGTAAATCTGGCCGTTGGGATACCTAACGCCCAACTGGGACTCCAACTCTGCAGCAAAGTCAAAAGCGGATTCCCCGTAGCTTTCGGCTGCCTCATTCTCTTGCCAGTCCGGCTTGCGGCCTAGCTCTACGGCGAAGGCTCGCTCACAATGCAGACACCATATCCATTGTTGCGTCATGGATTATCCTCCTGACCTACACTGTTTCCTGTTGTTCATCCTCCCCCCTACCCCCTCTCCCCCTTCCGCGGCCTTCCCCTTCTCCGGCGCTCCGGCACCACCAGGGGCGGCGGCTCCTCCAGGGGGAACAGCGGCGGCTGGCTCTGGGGAGCGGCCCCAACGGCCTCCCGCGCCGCTAGCTCCCGCTCCAGCTCCGCCTTGAAGGTCTCCAGGTCGGCGAAGGAGCGGTAGACGCTGGCGTAGCGGATGTAGGCCACCCGGTCCAGGGCCTTCAGGCGCTCCATCACCAACTCGCCGATGGTGGAGGAGGCCACCTCTGCCCGGCCGGAGCGCAGGAGCTGCCGCTCCATGTCGTTCACCAGGCGGTCCAGGGCACCGATGGGCAGGGGCCGCTTGGCGCAGGCGAGGCGCACGCTATTGAAGAGCTTGTCCCGCTGGAAGGCCTCCCGCCGGCCGTCCCGTTTGACCACCAGGAGGGCGTTGGTCTGCACGCGCTCGTAGGTGGTGAAGCGCTGGCCGCACTGGAGGCACTCCCGCCGCCGGCGGATGCCATCGGCGGCGTCCCGGGAGTCAATAACCCTGGAGTCGTTATGGCCGCAGTGAGGACAGAGCATACGGCAGGAGACCGGCCCTATTTATTTTTCTACCACAATGTATCGTACTTTGGTTGAGTTTTCCACCAGAGCTAGTGGGGAATTGACCCCTGGGCAACGCCGATTGTGCTCCCAGAGATGGGATGTTGTCAAGAGGGAAAAGGCGGAGTTTTGCGCGGTGGCGACAGCCTTAAGAAAGGCCCTGCTCCTGGGTTGTGGCGGGCCAGCCCATCCCTTGTCCTGCCCAAGGCATGCCCACGGGTCTAGCGGCTGACCTCACGCTCCGCCGCCAGGCCCAGGACCGAGGGACGAGCGGACGTCCTCTATGCGGCTGCCGGAGCAGCCCGCTGGCGCAGGCCGAACCACCCCATCCCCGCCACCACCACAATGCCGATAGTGACCATGATCCAGAAGCCACCGAAAGAGGTGATGGAATCTCCAACGGTGAGGCCATAGTTGGAAAAGACGGTTGTCCAGCCGATAAGGTAGGGGATGAAGGAGATGTCCGCTAGCGCCAGGGTCCACAGGGCCCAGGAG
>JACQUH010000167.1 GCA_016210375.1 Chloroflexota bacterium | reverse complement strand
GTCCCCCTCACCATTGCGGAGAGGGGGACTACCGGGGGATAGGTCGGTTCTCAAACGCATCAAACCCCATCCTTCATGCTGGGGTGAAAAAACCATTTTTGAGATAGTTACTAAACAGGGCCCGGTCCTTCACCTGATGGACTGGGCCCTGTTTGTTTGGGCTTGAGGCTTCAAAGCCCCCGCACTGCCGAGCCTGTGGGGCAAGGTGGCTTGAACCCGGCAATACCTGCTAGGCTCGCGCCAAGGGCAATACCCTCAGAGGTCCCTGAGTACTTATCCCAGGGTCCTTTCTTTTTGACAGGCTATGTTACTGGCTGCCGCGCAGGCGGGGGTCCCAGATGTCCCGCAGGGCATCGCCAAAGAGGTTGAAGCCCAGCACCAACCACGTGATAGCGATGCCGGGGAAGATCACCATCCAGGGGGCAGAGATCGCATACGTCTGCGCTCCCGAGGAGAGCATGCGGCCCCAGGAGGGGTGGGGAGGAGGAACGCCAAGGCCCAGGAAGCTCAGTGTGGACTCCTGGAGAATGGCGCCGCCCAGGGAGGCGCTGGCGATGATCAGGAAGGGCGCCATGACGTTGGGCAGGATGTGGCGGAACATGATGCGCCTCTGGGAGGAACCGATGGCCCTAGCCGCTTCCACGTAGACGTTCTGCTTAACAGACAGGGTTGAGGCGCGCATGTTGCGCAAGGCCCTGGGGATGATGGAGACGGTGATGGCGATGATCACCTTGTCAATGCCAGGGCCCAGGGTGGACATGATAGCCAGGGCCAACAGGAGGCCGGGCATGGAGATCATGACCTCAACGCCGCGCTGGAAGAGGTCGTCTATGACCCCGCCGAAGTAGCCGCTCATGATCCCCAGGAACAGGCCGCTGACTGAGCCGATACCTACACAACTGAAGGAGATGAGGAGGGAAATGCTTGCGCCTCCGACGATGCGGGAATACAGGTCACGGCCAAACTCGTCGGTACCGAAGAAGTGGGTCAGGCTGGGACCAGTCAGGCGGATCAGGGAGTCCTGGTCCACCGGGTCATACCGCTGAAGGATGCCAACACCGAATCTCAGAAGGATCCAATTGGAGGCAAGGACTACCATCACTAGCACCATGAACAGGCCTACGGCTCCGGTAGGGTTCTTGCGCATGAAGCGTCCGAACCCGGTGAAGGACGACTTTAGCCGTGACGGCGCTCCCAGTTGGGGCAGTGCAACTTGCGGTTGCGCGCTCATGACTTACCTCCCCTCCGTACAAACGAGGCTTAGGAGTGGGTGATGCGAGGGTCAAACCAGCCGTACGTCAAGTCAACCAGGAAGTTCAGCACGATGAAGAAGGTCGCAAAGATGAGCACCATCGCCTGGACGGCTGTATAGTCTTGAGCCGTGATGGATTGCAGAGTGTACAGTCCCATGCCCGGGATGGTGAAGACCTGCTCCATCACGGTGGACCCCGCTACGAGCTGTCCCAGGGAGAGGCTGACGATGGTGATAACTGGGATCATGGAGTTGCGCATCACATGCCGGACGATGACCGTGCTTTCCGCCAACCCCTTGGCTCGCGCCGTGCGGATATAGTCCTCGCGCAGGACCTCCAGCATGGTAGACCTGGTCATGCGGGAGATGATGGCCATCAGGTGAGACGCTACGATCAGGGAAGGGAAGATGAGCTGGGCGAGGTTAGCGCCCGGGTCGACCCACAAGTAGTTGCGGCCCAGGGGCGGTATCCAGTTGAATAGCCGCTGGCCGGCAACGATGACCAGCAGGCCCAGCCAGAAGGTTGGGATAGCTAGGAAGAAAACGCTAAAGACCCGCGCCCCTACGTCAAGCTTTGTCCCACGCTTCAGCGCGGAGAGAATGCCAAGGGGGAGACCGAAGAGGACTCCGAAGAAGAGGGACATCACGCCCAACTGGAAGGTGACGGGGATGCGGGGCGCGACCTCGCTCAGTATGGACCGCCGCGACTTCAAGGAGTCGCCCAGATCCCCCCGGGCGACACCAGCAATCCAGGTAACGTACTGTACATACAGCGGACGGTCAGTGCCGAGCTGATGCCTCAGCCTTGCCAGGGCCACAGGGTCAACGGCATTTCCCCCCTCTCCACTGCCCGCCAGTATTTGAAAGGCGATGTCCCCAGGGACCACACGCATGATCAGAAAGACCAGGAGTGTAGCGCCAATAAGGGTAGGAACCATCGAAATGACCCGGCGTATGACGAAATTAGCCATCCTTCATTCCTCCGGCGCGGTAATGCTGGTACGCAGGTTCCTCCCAAGGCACAACATAACGCACGGTAATATATCATATCGCTTCTCTCATGGCTAGTCCTGTTTTCGGCAATGACCCTTTCTGAGGCCTGCACCGCAGGGGGCACGTCAACTATGTGGTATTCCGCGAGCTTTTTCAAGCGTTTTCTGTCCGTCCAGTGACTAATGTACGTCTTGGGACAGAAAAAGGATTTCGCATGGCCCTACCCCAGGTCGCCGAACTCCACGGCGAACAGGATGATGGCGACGTTGCCGAAAGGCTGCTTCGTAAAGTGCAATGCCACCATGCAGCGACACAGGCTGTAGACCTGGAAGTGCTCCACATCCCAGATCTCCGTGTTGATGGGGACGATTTCCGGGCGAATGAGGAACTTGAAACGCTTGCCTTGGAGGGTATGTATCCAGAAGGACTCTACCGCCGTACCGTCAGAGGTATAGGTCACGTCCCTGATAAAGCCTCCAGCCTCCAGGATGTCCGGGGCGTTGTACTTGCTCTTGCCTTCCCCGAAAGAGTGGTACACCGTGAGCCCACCGTACTCCCCGTTGTAATAGGTGGCGGTTATCTGCTCAGCGCGTGATAGGGCGGGCGATGCTGCGGATTTCTGCCAGGCCCACAAGAGGACAGGGGCCATGACTGCAACGAAGGCGGCGCCCAAAAGACTGAGGCGCAGCCAGCGCGGGAAACGCCGTCGCCTCCCTACAAAGGCGCCTGCGGTCAACCCTGCCGCTACGGTGAAAGCTGTGAAGGTGGTCAGGAACAGGAAGGACATGGTAGGGCTCGCCCCCTGGCCCCCCTGGGCGCGTTGAATGATAACGGAAAGGGCCGCTCTGGTGGCTGTCGGCGCTGCTAAGAAACTATCTCAAAACTCCCTTTGGCACCGCCCCTTGATGGCCATCAGCCAAACACTTGTGTATTGTGGTC
>JACQUH010000166.1 GCA_016210375.1 Chloroflexota bacterium | reverse complement strand
GTCTTGGCCCAGTCCATGTACAGGTCAATGGTATCCCGGCCCAGAGGACCCACCTCCTTCATATCGTCCAGCAGGTTATCAAAAGCCTTCAGGCCCACGCGGTCCACAAAGGCGTTGAAAGGTTCACCCGCCTGCCGGTCCCTTTGGTAGTAAGCCAGGATGCGCTGGAGCGCCTCGGGCCCTCGTTTGGCGGGTACCCTGGTCTTGATCCGCTCGGCGATGCGGGTGCCTCCGTTCTCGTAGGCGCCGCCCAGGAAGAGCTCGTAGGAGGGGACCTGGTTCCCGCCGGGGCCTTTCATAGAGCCACCGTGGAAGCCAATGTTGGCGATGTGGTGCTGGCCGCACCCGTTGGGGCAGCCGCTCATCTTGATGTGCATGCCCTGCACCAGGGGATCGGCTATATCCATCGCCAGCAGGCTCTTGCGCAGCTCCCAGCCCAGGCCCATGGAGGAGGTGATGCCCAGCTTGCAGCTATCCGTCCCAGGGCAGGAGGTCACGTCGGTGATCCCGTCCACGCCGGACTCCCCCAGGTTGATGGCCTTGAGGTCCTCCCATAGGGAGTGCAGAGCCGCATCGGGGACCCAGCGCAGCATCAGGTTCTGCTGCTGGGTGACCCGTGCGCGACCGCCGGCGTACTGGCGGGCGACCTTCGCCAGAGCGGGAAACTGCCCCGCCTGCACATCTCCCAGGGGTATCTTGATGAGCACGGCATTGTAGCCAGCCTGGCGCTGGCGGGAAACATTGGTCCGCAGCCACTCCCGGTACTCCGGGGATCCCTGTCCATTCGCCCCATTGGCGCCGCTGGCGAAGACCGAGGGATTCGGTGCGTCCTGCTCCTCCTCGTCCAGGTACAGCAGGGGCGTGGGGTCAAAGGACTTCTGCGCCCACTCCCCTTTCATCTCCGCCTCCACGAGCTTGCGGAACTCGTCAATGCCAATGCGGTCAATGAGGAACTTGACCCGGGCCTTCATCTTGTTCTTGCGCAGCTCGGTGGCCTTGTCAAAGACGCGCAGGGCCGCCTCGGAGACCTTCAGGTAGTCATCCACGGAGACGAACTCGTACAGCGTGGGGGCGATGCGGGCCATGATGGAGGTGCCGCCGCCCATCACCATCTTGAACCCCCTTTGACCATTCCTGACCACGGGGATGAAGCCAACGTCGTGGATGGCGGTGATGGCGCAGTCCCGGGCGCAGCCGGAGAAGGCGGTCTTGATCTTGCGGGGCATCTTCTGGGTGACGGGGTGGCGCACGAAGTACCGCGCGTAAGCAGCGGCGTAGGGCGACACATCAAAAGGCTCGTCGGCGCACACGCCGGCCAGGGGGCAGCCGGCCACGTTGCGCACCGTGTTGCCGCAGGCCTCCCGGGTGCTGATGCCCACCGCGCCCAGGACTCGCATGGCCTCCACCGCATCCTCCAGCATCATGTGGTGAAACTGCATGTTCTCCCGGGTGGTGAAGTGCCCCTTCTTCAGGGGCGCCAGGTCCCGGGCAATGACGCCCAGGGCCTCCAACTGCTCCGCCCGGAGGACGCCGTAGGGGATCTTCACCCGAAGCATCTGGGCGTCGGGCTGGCGCTGCCCGTACACGCCCCGCAGCAAGCGCCAGGCGGTGAACTGGTCCGTGTCCCACTCTCCGTCCCGGAACCGTTTCACCTCCCGTTCGTACTCTTCTATCTCCTGTGGGATAATGGGCAAAACGCCCCGCTGTTCCACTCCCGTTGCCATCGGACACCCCCTGTGATCGGCGCTGGATAAAACAATACGCCCCTCTCAGTTAGATGCCGAGAGGGGCGCGCTCACTTCTGGCGAACTACGTCCCCTTATCAACAGGTACAGCCAAGGGATATAGTTTTTTTCATCATTTGAGGGAAAGTATACCGAGCAGGTCAACGGTTGTCAAGGATTGAGCGAGGCCGTTTCCAATTGCCTCGGGAGCAGCGATTCCCCAAACCTGGCACTTCAGTGCCAGGTTTGGGGTTCACCTAACCCCCGACTTCAGTCGGGGGGATCCAGACCACCACCACATCCTGATGGTCATCAACTACGTACCGTTAAGGACAACCCCGCAGGAAGGGGCACCCTCGGCCCTTCACCCTTACACCAGGATTCCGAACCCCTTCTTGCGGATGGCCAGGTTCACAAAGGTCTCGGTCCTGCGGATGCCCGGGGTCATGCCCACCTTGCGCCTCAGGAAGTTGCCCAGTGCCTCCGAGGAGGGGAGTGCCGCCCAGATGAAGATATCAAAGGTGCCCGTTGTCAAGGAGACATACTGGGTCTCCTCCATCTGGGCCAGGAGCTTGGCCACGTCGTCAATCTTATCGGGGTCGGCCTGGATGCCAACGATGGCCACGGTGTTGTACCCCATCTTCTCAGGGTCAGGCACCGCCACCACGCGGATGATTTCGTCCTGCACCAGGCGGCGCAACCGGCGGCGCACTGTGCCTTCGCTTACCCCTACATCACGGGCAATGCGAGCGTTAGAGGCGCGTCCGTCCACCTGTAGCAGTTCAATAATCTTTTTGTCCAGGTCGTCCATTTTCCTTTATCCCTACGACTAATGGTTGATACGCTAGAGGCTAGCGCCATACGAATTCTGCTATTTACCCTACCACAACTCGGCAAAAGAAGCAATACTTTTCCTCGGCAAACCCGAATAGGGAGGGCGGATTCAGGCCAAGCGCCCGCCGAAAACGGCAGGAGGGACCCACGGCAGCTTCAGGGCGTCACAAAAGCGTGGCTACAGCGAGGTTTCGCCACCAAGCTATACCGAGATGCGATTTCAGTCGCCTGGGGAGAGCATGCGGCCCCTATCGCTCGGGGGCCACGGCGTGCCGATGTCCCTCCATGCCCACCCACACCTCGCCGTTGGCGAAGACCTCCTTCTTCCAGATGGGCACGTTCTCCTTGATGCGGTCTACCACGTAGGCACAGGCAGCGAAACCCTCCGCCCGGTGAGGTGAGCCGACGGCCACTGCCAGGCTGACCTCCCCAATTTCCAGCCTGCCAGTCCGGTGGGCTATGGATAGGCGCTCTATGCCCCAGCGCTCCCTGACTTCCTCAGCAACGCGCCCCAGCATCTTCTCCGCCATCGTGGGGTAAGCCTCATACTCCAGCCACAGCACCTGCCGGCCCTCCGTCTGGTCCCGGGTGACACCGAGAAAAGTGATGACCGAGCCGTTGCCAGGGTTACCCACGGTGGCTGTGAGGGCCTCCGTGTCCAGAGGCTTTTGGGTCAAGTAGATCAACGCACACCTCCTGGGCAGCGCCACATGCCGCCCGCTCCGCCGCTCACCGGCGGGATCAGGGCCACTTCGTCGTCATCCCTCAGGGGGTGGTCCTGAGACACGTACTCCAGGTTGACCGCGACCATTGTGGAGGCCGCATCAAAGCGCAGGGCGGGATAGCGCCCCCGCAGCGCCGCTATCAGGTCCGCCACGGTGGCTCCTTCGGGGAGAACCAGGGTGGTCGCCCCCGTGCCAGCCTGTTCCCGCAGGATAGCAAACAGCTTCACGTTCGCTTTCATAATGGAGTGCCCGGCAACAAGTAACTCACAGGCAGAGAAACCGAAGGTCCTCCTGGACCGGACCCTGGGCGCCGGCAAGGGCCTTGGAAGGAAAGACCAATGGGGTAAGGGCTTTGGAACGTGTCCATTATACGGGCTGCGAAAGGGCGGGTCTATGGTGCTCACCCCTGCGCGAAGGGTAGCCCCGCCTTTTGAAGCGCCTCGTGGCCTTGGAAACTATCTCAGAATGGCTTTCTGCACCGCACCCAGAAGGCTGAGGTGTGGTGCCGCCCCCTTGTGGTCACCAACCAGATACTGGTGCTACTGCGGGCGTGACTTCTCCCCCTGTAGTCCCCCCTCTCCCTCGTGGAGAGGGGGGGACTACTATTTGAGGAATGGGTGTGATGCGGTAGAGCCGCATCACACCGATCCAAACCAATCTTCTCCCCCTTCCCGCGCGGGAATGGGGATTAAGGGGATTAGGTCGTTGACCTTCAGGGAGCAGGCCGCCCCCTCGCCCCGGGGGCAGCGTGTCCACATCTCACGCTTTTGTAGTACAATATCACGCATCCTGGTGGAGGAGCACTCCATGGCCCTGGGTTTTGGCACCCTGCCCAAGCGATCTGCTCGCACCAGAGCCCCCCGTTGGCCCGACCTTCTCGCCGGTTTGAGCAGGCTACGGGTAAAGCTCGCCACTCCTCTGCTGCCGCTGTACGCCGAGGATAAGAAGCTCGCCCAGCGCATCCTCGTACACTGAGAGGACGAAGACTTCGCCGTGGGCGAGATCCTGCGACTGTCCGGCCGCTCCAGCGACATACCCCGCAACCTGTAGGGACGGGAGGACTTCCCCGTGCCACCCGTGAGCAGCAGGGAGCCGCAGGGGGTCTCGGAGCGTGCCCGTCACTCCTTGGCTGCCCTTCCGCCGGGAAAAGGACACTCATCCCCTAGCCACAATCCAGGACAAAGACCTTTGACTGAGCACTCTCCCGAGGACCTCTACGACGTGCCCCCGCGCGGTGAGAACGTGGAGAGCCCTGGCCTCCTCATCCCTCCCGACGGTGGGGAAGCCGTCTGGCTTCTGGACGAGCTCGTGACCTTCAAGATCGGCGTGACGGAAACAGAGTCCGCCTTCTCTCTCACCGAGGTGTCTGCCCGCCCTGGCGGCGGCCCGCCACTCCACGTCCACCACCGGCAGAGGGAGGCTTTTTACGTTTTGGAGGGCGAGGTCACCGTGCGAATGGGCGGGACTGCGCGGAGGGCAACCCAGGGCTCCTTCGTCCTTATCCCGGAAGACATGCCCCACACCTACCGGGTGGTGAGCAGGTCGGCGGCGCGGCTCCTCACCATATACTCCCCGGCCGGCTACGAGGACTTCTTCCGTGAGGTCGGCGAGGCAGCCCAGGGCAAGGTCCTGCCCCCACGTGAGCACCTTCCAGATATGGACCGCTACGTAGCGGGACAGATCAAGTACAACTCCGAAATCCTCGGCCCTCCCTTGGGGCCAGCGTAAGCATCTCCACCCTCTTTGCTCGTTCTGGTTGGTTAGGTGTGGTATTCATGCCACCGGCCAATGGCCATCAACTGAATAGTTGTGCACTGTAGCTCTGACCCCTGTCCCTCTATCCTCTCTCCACTCCAATGGGGGTGGAATTGCCGTAAGAATCTGGGCACGGCTCCGCCGTGCCCAGATTCTTACGTTTTCTAGTTCCCCCTTTCCCCGGAGGGAAGGGGGATTCAGGGGGTTAGGTTATTTCGTTCATGACCATCAGTCGGAGGGCACTGAACCGTGACCTCGCCCTTCGGTGGAGGGCCAGGTCACGCTAGTCACCACTCCCAAGCAAACGGAACCTCTTTGCTCGTTCTCCTGTGAGGGCGAGGTTACCTCGCCCTCACAGTTTTTCAGGGTGCGTTCAGGGGTACTACTGGTTCATTCAGGCCCTATTCAGGAGAATTTCCGTACCATTCCCCTACGAGCATTTGAATCGGTCACACCAAGCACAGGAGGTTTAGCACCAATGGTCAGATATTCCAAATCGGCGGCCATCCTCAGTCTCGCTCTCATCCTGGCCATCGCCACGGCCTGCACAACGTCCCAGGCCCAGGGAGAGGACGCCAAGCTGCCCACCAGGGTAGAAGTGGCGGCCATCGTTGCCCCACCCCAAGTGCCTCCTGCTATCACCCGCAAGGAGCCGGCCCTGGTCAAAGTAGAGATGGAGACCACTGAGGTCACGAAGCGCCTGGCCGATGGTGTAGAGTATGGGTTCTGGACGTTCAACAGTACCGTCCCAGGGCCTTTCCTTCGCGTCCGGGAAGGCGATACGGTGGAGCTGACGCTGAAGGACTCCCCCCAGGCCAGGACGGCCCACTCCATTGACCTGCACGCCGTCACTGGCCCCGGCGGGGGCGCCGTTCTCACCCAGGTGAGCCCAGGCCAGGCCAAGACCTTCCGGTTCCGGGCCTTGAACCCGGGGCTCTACGTGTATCACTGCGCCACGTCCCTCATCCCCCAGCACATCTCTAACGGCATGTATGGCCTGATCCTGGTGCAGCCCAAGGCCGGCCTACCCAAGGTAGACAAAGAGTTCTACGTGATGCAGGGCGAACTCTATACCGAGGATGGGAGGAACAGCAAAGGCCTCCAGACCTTCTCCCTCCAGAAGATGGTAGATGAAAACGCCGACTACGTTGTCTTCAACGGCGAGGTCGGCTCCATCACCGGCGACAAGGCCCTGCAAGCCAGCCTGGGCGATAGGGTGCGTATCTTCTTCGGCGTGGGCGGTCCTAACCTCACCTCTAGCTTCCACGTCATCGGCGAGATCTTTGATGAGGCCCATCAGGAGGGCGCGAGCGAGGCCACCCGCAACATCCAGACCACCCTGGTGCCCCCGGGCGGCGCCGCATGGGTAGACTTTACGGTCAACGTGCCTGGAACCTACACCCTGGTGGACCACAGCCTGGGCAGGCTCCTCAAGGGAGCCGCCGGCCAGCTCGTGGTCTCTGGCGCCGACCAACCTCACATCTTCAGCCCCGTCGGCGATAACGTCCCGGCAGGCGACCACTAAGAAACTATCTCAAACCTTTGTCCACCGGCGGGAGAACATTGGTGGGAAGAGATGGGGTGCGGCTTTGCCGCACCCCATCTCTTCCCATATTCATGAGTTCGCCTCTGGCGACCACGCTGCCAGCAAGCCCCTCGCCACCCTCCTCGGCGGCTCCTGTCCTGTGACATCCAGGATGTAGACGCCGTCTGCGGGGATGTCAAGGGCTGGTGCGTCCCCTTGCTGGACAAGGCTACCCGCAAACAGGAGCCACCGTCCATCGGCTGACCAGGGGGTGTGGGAGGCAGCGTGCAGGTCAAAGGAGGCCAGGAGCGTCAGCTCCTCCCCGGAGGGCAGGAACTCCGCGAGGGATATGTCCGCGCCCGACTCCAGGTCCAGGGTGCGCCACTGGAGGGCGCTGGGGTTGCTGGCAGTCACATAGGCCAGCTTGCGGCCATCCGGCGACCAGAAGAAGGCGATGGCCGGCCCACGGAACACGGGCGTGGAGCGCCCTGTAGCAACTTCCAGCACCTCAATGGCCTGCATCAGAGGGTCCCTAGCTTCAAGGGACTGGCCCAGGGCGAGCCTGCGGCCATCGGGCGACCACAGAAACGCGGCCATGCCGGTCACCGGGGCCAGAGGCAACCGCCCACTGCCGTCCTGGCGGGAAATCGTCAGCCTGTTGCCGCCCCTGGTGGACGCGAGGTAGGCGATGGATTGTGCCTCGGGTGACCACGAAGGGGCCCGGTAGTCCTGGGACCTCGCCTCCAGGGTCATGACCCGTTGGGAACCGGACAGGTCGGCCCGGAGGAGCTCGCTTCCGCGATGCACCAGCAGGCTCTGGGAGTCTGGCGACCACGCGAAGGAAAGCGGAGCCCCCTGGGCTACCAGGCGCGGACCTTCGCCGCCAGCCCGAGATGCGACGTACAGGGAGAGCGCATCGCCCCCGGCGGCCAGGAAGGCGATCTTCGCGCCATCGGGCGACCATTGCAGGTAGTGCGGGGCCGCCAGCCCCAGGGCAGGGCCTGCCCCGGGAGCGTCCTGGAACAGCAGGCGAGCGCTGCCCACCTGGCGCCTGTCCGCCTGAACGACCTGGATCGCCCCGCCAGGGGTGAAGGCATCGTTGGAGAATACGGAGAAGGCAACGGCGTCTCCCAGGGGAGACCAGACGGGCCAGGTCTGGTAGGTCTGGTAAGCACTAGCTCCCGGCGCTGGCTGCCAGGCACGGCCTCCGGCGTCCATGATGGTGAGTCGGTAGTCCTCGCTGACGTAGGCGATCCGGCCAGGCACGCCGGAAAGGCTGGAAGCAGGGGTGGTCGCCGCCGATGGCGTGGCCGGAAGGCCAGGCACGCCCATTGCCCCGCAGGCCATGAGGGCCAGGGAGAGCAGCAACCCGGGGAGGGCGGCTCCCACCCACCTGGCGCTCCTCAGGAAAGGCACCGAGTCTCCCTACACCTGAAAGTCCAGGCTTATGTCCATGGCCTGGACTGAGTGGGTCAGCGCCCCCACTGAGATCATGTCCACCCCGGTCTCCGCCACAGCCCGCACCTTCTCCAGGGTAATGCCACCAGAGGCCTCGGTGAGGGCACGGCCCCTGGCCATGGCTGCGGCGAGGGCCATCTCCTCCAGGCCCATGTTATCCAGCAGCAGGATGTGCGCCCCACCTTCCAGGGCCTCTTCGGCCTGTTGCAGCGTCTCCACCTCCACCTCCACCTTCAACGTGTGAGGGGCCTGCTCTACCGCGCGGCGGACCGTCTCTCGCAACGAGACCCCCTGAGCAGCCAGGGCGGCGATGTGGTTGTCCTTTATCAGGATGCCGTCGGCAAGGTTCATGCGATGGTTGCGCCCGCCGCCCATGCGTACAGCATACTTGTCCAGAAGGCGCAGGCCGGGGGCGGTCTTTCGGGTGTCCAGGATGTGCACGGGAAGGCCCTGCACTGCCTGGACGTACTGGGAGGTGAGGGTTGCGATGCCGCTCATGCGCTGGATAAAGTTGAGGGCGGTGCGCTCGGCCTTCAGGATGCCGCGGACGCTGCCCCGCACCACGGCGACGTGGTCGCCAGCCTTGAGGCGCGTGCCGTCTTCTCGCAGGATGCTGGCCTCTACGGTCGGGTCCACCCGCTGGAAGACGGCGCAGGCCACGCCGACGCCCGCCAGCACACCCGGCGATTTGGCCAGCAACACGGCCCTGCCCCGCTGGTCAGGAGGGATGAGGCACGCCGTGGTAGGGTCCTGGTAGGCCAGGTCCTCCTCCAGCGCGCTATCTATGATGTCCAGGGTGTCCCTGGTGATGGGCTGCATGGGATTGTCCCTCTTGCAGGTCCCCTCGGCTTGTGGGAGGGGCCCGCTGCGGAATGGGTATCAACCAAATAACATTGCTGTTGGAAAGGCGCTTCAATGGCTCCGCCACCCCACCTCTTGAATAGTTCCCTCTCCCTTGAAGGTCATTGAACAAATAAGTTGCCAGTGAGACCCGACCTCTCCCCCTGTGGTCCCCCTCTCCGCAACGGAGAGGGGGACGGTGATTTGAGGAATCGGTGTGATGCGGCTCTGCCGCATCACACCGATTCAAACCAATCTTCTCCCCCTTCCCGTACGGGAAGGGGGAGACAGAGGGGGTTAGGTCGGAACCAAATTGGCAGGTTATTTCGTCGATAACCATGAAGGGGGAGGACTAGGATGAGGGCGAAGCACCTGCCTAAGCTGGGATAAGCTGTTTTGTTAATAACCATCACGGGGCGGCATCAGACTGCCTGCACAAGAAGCAAGGAGACCTGCTTGCCCATATACTAGCACAGTCGTATGCTTCGTAGAGAAGGCGCAGTTCGCGGAGGACCGATGGACACTGAAGAGATGAAGGGTGTGGCCAGGCTGCTTGCCGAAACCCTCGGCCCCGATGGCAAGCCCATGTTCGCGGGGGTGTGGGACGACTGCCTGCGCTCCGGTTTCTCCCCACCGGGAGCCAAGCACCCGACGATCTGCGCCTGTGGCGGCGCGGGCAGGACGGCCAGCCTGGACCTGAACCGGTGGCTCATGGCCATTGGCACCGACGCGGAGTTCCACCTTCTGCCCAACGACCAGTGGGTGTGCACCATTCCCCAGACCTCCTCCCGCAGCATGTACCAACCCACGCCCATGGCGGCGCTGCTGGAGGCGGTGCAGAACGCCGTCCAGGGGCTGTAGCGGCTCAAACTTCCGGCGCGTCATGCCTGTTCGTTTGAACCTGTCTCGGAAGCCCCCAGCCCCTCAATCCTCGCTGCGCGGAAGAGGAGGATAGCTACTAAGGAGCTCGGTAGTAAGTGGACAATGGGCCTCCCGGGTTGCTGGACCGCACCGTGAACGGTGCGGCTGGAAGCCGCAGCCTTTAGGCTGCGGTGTTCAAGGCTCCGAATCCGGCTGCAGAGTCTATTTACTTACCTTCAGATTGGTATGTTGTGACTAGCTGGGCACGGCTCCGCCGTGCCAGCTAGTCACATATATCGTTTCCCCCTTCCCCCTGGGGGAAGGGGGATCAAGAGGGTAAGGTCAGGCTCGCTAACGAAGCGTTAGAAGCACTACGCCGGGCTGCATGGCCTACGGAATCCGCAGCACGATCTTGCCGAAGAAGTCCCGGTCCTCCATCAAGCGATGCGCCTCCCTTGCTTGCTCCAGGGGGAAGACGCAGCCCACCACGCCGTGGAGCGCTCCCCGGTGCACCAGGTTCATGAAGTCCCTGAACTCCCTCCGGCTGCGCCCGCCGGACCCCATGACCGTCAGCCCGCGAGTGAACAGTCGCCCCAGATGCAGACTGGCCATGTGCCCGCTGGTGACGCCGCAGGTCACGAAACGGCCCCCCACCTTCAGGCTAGTGAAGCTCTCCTCCCACACCGAGGCGCCGACGCTATCAAAGACGACATCCACGCCCTCGCCGCCGGTCACCTCCTGAATAGGCTTGCTGAAGGCGGGCGTCGCGGTGTAGTTGACGCCTCCCTCGGCTCCCAGCTCCTTCGCCTTCGCAATCTTCCCATCGCTCCCTGCGGTGACCAGCACCCGGCAGTGGAAGGCCCGGGCGATCTGGATGCCCGCGCTGCCCACGCCGCTGCCCGCTGCGTTGATGAGCACCGTTTCCCCGGGCTGCAGGCCCGCCCGAGTGACCAGGCAATGCCAGGCGGTGTGAAAGACCAGGGGGATGGCCGCCGCTTCTTCGTAGGACATGCTCTCCGGGATAGGGTGCACGTTCTGGAAGGGGGCCTTGACGTACTGGGCGTAGCTACCCGCTACATGGATGCCCATGTTCACCGCCCGGCGGCACAGCTCGTCCCGGCCTATCACACAGGAGTCGCAGACGCCGCACTTGATCACGTAATCCACCAGCACTCGCTGGCCCACCTTCACTCCTGTAGCCCCGGGCCCCAGCTCCGCCACCTCCCCTGCCATGTCCGACCCCAGGATGTGGGGGAACGACCCCACCCGCACGCGGTTGCCGCCGGAGCGGGCGTAGACGTCCAGGTGGTTGAGGGCTGCGGCGTAGAGGCGCACCAGCACCTCTCCCGGGCCGGGCTCCGGCTCCGGCAGGTCTCCATAGACCAGCACCTCCACGTCCCCTTGCTCCCGGATAAACACAGCTTTCATGGGACACTCCTTTACAAGGATGGCAGGCATATCCTACCACGCCCCTTCGCCATGTGACTCCCCTTTTCCCCTTTTGGGTGACAGGCTATAATTGGGTATTCCATGCAAGGATGCGATGAAATGACCACGATATCGGTAGCTCCGGACGAACGCGTCGTCCTCATGGTAGGTACACACAAGGCGGCATTCCTCTTCACCAGCGATCCGGCCCGCAAGAAATGGCAAATGCACGGGCCCTACCTCACCGGCGATAGCTCCACCTTCCACATGGCCTACGATCCCCGCGAAGATGCAGTCTTTGCTGCGGTCAATAGGTTCGTGTGGGGGCCGGAGGTGCAGCGCACCTACGACCTGGGCAACAGGTGGAGCGCCTCCAGGAACGAGCCGCGCTTTACCGCCGGTGGCGGCGACACCGTCAAACGAGTCTGGCACATTGAGCCGGGCCGGTCCTGGGAGCCTGGTGTACTCTACGCAGGCGTTGAGCCCGCCGCTCTCTTCAAGAGCGAGGACAACAGAGAGACCTGGCACGAGCTAAAGACGCTCACCGCACATCCTTCCCGGCCCCAGTGGCAGCCCGGCGCCGGCGGGCCTGTGCCTCCATAGCATTGCCCTGGACCCCCAGCAGCGAGGACGCATGTACGTGGGCATCTCCTCCGTGGGCGTTTTCCGCACCGATGATAGCGGCGAGTCGTGGCACACCGCGAACCGGGGCGTTCACGCCTTCTTCGCGCCTGACCCGCTTCCCGAGTTCGGCCAGTGCGTGCACAAGATGTACCTGGCCCCGGGGCTGGCCGACCGCATCTATCAGCAGAACCACTGCGGCGTCTACCGCACCGATTCCTCCGGTACAGCCTGGGACGACATCTCCGCCGGCCTGCCTTCCCGTTTTGGATTTGTTTTGGGATTGCACCCGCGAGACCCCAACACGCTGTTCGTCGTTCCCGAGGACAACGTTGCCATGAACGAATTGGGAGGCTATAACCGCGTGGTCACCGGCAACAAGCTGCGCGTCTTTCGCAGCCGTGACGCCGGAGTTACCTGGCAAGCCCTGGCGAAGGGTCTACCCCAGGACAACGCCTTCCTTCACTTGCTGCGAGAAGGCATGGCCGTGGACGCCTGCGACCCGTGCGGCGTCTACATCGGAACCACGACGGGGCAGGTCTTCTACTCTCGGGACGAAGGCGAAACCTGGGAGCTGCTCGCGGACATACTGCCGCCTATCAACTCCGTGGGCGTTGCGGTCCGCCGATAGCGTTCTTTCCTGGCCCGGGAGAGGCGCTGCTTCAAGAAACTGTCTCAAAACAGCCGCTCTTCATCCCAGCCGGATGGTTGTATACAAAATAACCTAACCCTCTCGTTCCTCCTTCCCTATCAGGGAAGGGGGAGAAAAGTAGGGGAATCCGTGGCACGGCTTTGCCGTGCCACGGATTCCCCTACCAATCAAGTCCCCCTCTCCCCTCGGGAGAGGGGGACTACAGGGAGAGAAGGTCAGGACCACAGCAGCACAACTGTTCAGTTAAAGACCATCAGGGGACAGGACAGAAGAGTTTTGAGACAGCTACCAAAGGTCGGGAAAATGCAAGGAACCTCAGTTCTCGCCGGGGGTCTGGGGATGGCCCCCAGATTCATACTGCCAGCGCTGCGGAGCTACAGCCTGCCCCCTTGCGCCAACCCCTTCACATCCTCAAACTGCCGCTGGAACCAGTGGAACACGTCCTCCTGCTCCACCGCCCGCACCAGAGCGGAGCTTCGCTGCTTGCGCTCCTCCGCTGGCATGGCCAGCGCCTGATACATGGCCTGCATCGTGCCTTCAATGTCCGCTGGCGACACGGCCAGCGCTCCCGCGGCAAGCTGCGGATACGCCCCTTCCGACTCCGAGATCACCAGCACGCCGTCCTTTGCGTTCACCACCGGCCCTTCCTTGGCCACCAGGTTCATGCCGTCTATCACTGGGTTCACCAGCAACACGTCGTAGGTTCGCATGCCTGCGGTGGCCTGGGCATAGTTGTTCTCCATGAACAGGTGGATGGGCGTCCACTCTGGCGTGCCCAGGGCGTTGTTCATCTCCCGGGCCGTTTCCTGGATCTCCTCGGCGTACCTCTGGAACTGGCGGATGTGGGTGCGGGAGGGGACCAGGAAGGCCAGGAACTTCACCTCGCCCTTCAGCTCTGGATGGCGCTGCAAGAGCACCTCGTAGGCCCGGAACCCCCGCAAGATGTTCTTGTTCGGCTCCGCCCGGTCTATCCGCACGATGGCCTTCTGCCCCGGTAGGCGGAGGAGTTGCGCCTCGTAGTCCCTGGCGCGGGAGGAAGCGGCCAGCCGCCGTACCTCCTCCACATTGATGGAGAGCGGATAGGCCGCCACAGTCGTCCTGCGGCCGTTGCGGTACACCTGCCGTGTGGCGTAGTCCACCTGGGAGTCCGGCAGAAACTCCTGGCAGCTCTGTAAGAAGTTCATGACGTCTCGCTGAGTCTGGAAACCGACAATATCAGCGCCGCACAGCCCCTGGCAGATGCTGCTGCGCATGGCGGCGGGCAGCAGCTCCCAGTACCCTGTGGCGGGCCAGGGGATATGGACGTAGTGCTGGATCAAGGCGTCCGGGAGGGCTTGACGCAGCGCATCGGCCACCAGGTACAGGTGGTAGTCGTGCAGCATGATGCAGGCGGGCTTGCCCCCTTGCCGCACCTCCGCGATGACCGCATCGGCGAAGGCCCGGTTTACCTCCACGTACCCTGTGTCCCAGGCATCGTGGACTGCATGGTCAATGGTGGGGGTATACGGTGTGCTCCACATGTAGTGCTGGAGGAACCACAGAATGGGGTTGCACACAATGTTATAGAACTTGTGGTACGCTCTGCGGGGAGTGCTGACATAGCGCAAGGTGACCCGGCTCCCTGGCAGGCTGGGAGCGATGCTGGCGCCATCACTGAGCTGGAGGGCCAGGCGGTCCCCTTCCCCCATGGCGCTGGCTACCCACGTGAACTCCAGGTGGCGCATCAGCGTGGAGTACGAGGTCGCCAAACTCCCACTGCCCCGGTGTGCCACGGCCTCGCCCGCTGGGCCAATGCGGTACTCCACCGGGCCGCGGTTGCTGACCACAAAAAGCCGACGCCCCTGAAGGGCCTCGTTGCACAGGGCAAGCAGGCTCTCCAGGCGATTGGGGCGCTGTTCGGTCATGATGGCACCGCCTACATGCCGGGGCGCTAGGGCTTCCCTGCACTGGCAAGGCATCCGGAGCGACGCCTTTAAGAGAAGATGCCACGAGGATGCGGCAAGGCAGGGCAGTCTACAAGCGGATTGACGGTAGCATAGGCCCTCACTGTTGTCAACGAAGGGCGTAGGCCATACAATGCTAGGTCAAGCCCGCCATAGTTGGAAGTATTGTCCTCAAGCTCACCTTGCAAACAGACTGGTCAAGTAAAAGGCGTTCTGCTGTGACGCGCTATGGTTTGTTATCGGTCCCCCCGACTGAAGGTGATTGACCAAATAAGTTGCCAGTGAGACCCGATCTCTCCCCCTATGGTCCCCCTCTCCGCAACGGAGAGGGGGACAGTGATTTGAGGAATCGGTGGGATGCGGCAGAGCCGCATCCCACCGATTCAAACCAATCTTCTCCCCCTTCCCGCACGGGAAGGGGGAGCCAGAGGGGGTTAGGT
>JACQUH010000168.1 GCA_016210375.1 Chloroflexota bacterium | reverse complement strand
AGGTAGACGTGCTCCTGGATGGCGACCCCAGGGGACTGGAGGGCCTGGAGGAGGCGGTGGCGAAGATCGGGGAAGCGTTGGCCGGACAGGAGGCCGTCCGGGTCTCGGCGGTTACGCGATTCGGCATGGAGACCTTGCTCCGGCGTGTGGACCAGCGCCTGGCAGAGGCGGCGGATAGTGGGGCGCTGGAGTAGCTCATCTGCGGTTCCGTTTGCTTTGGCATGTTGTTCAATCCCCCCGACTTCAGTCGGGGGTTTACCCAATCCAAACCTGGCTCTTTCGTAGCTATCTCAGGAGTCGCTCTGGCACCGCCCCCTGATGGTCATTGAACAACCATGATGACATTCACTCTGTCATTCTGAGGGAGTCCGCCTCCAGCGGACGACCGAATGAATCTCTCACCAGGAGAGATTCTTCGCCGCGTCCCGATGCTATCGGGACGCAGGGAGGAATCTCAGGCGCACCATGGGCAGAGGGTCTGGTTCCCAAGGGAAATTCGCAGATACTAATCCGAAGGCAAGTAAGTAGATTCTGCCGCCGGATTCGGAGTCATATGCACCGCAGCCTCCGGCCTTCCAGAGCTTCCGCACGGCAAGCGGGGGCTCCTTTGTTAGCGCCACCTGGTTGGCAGTGGCGGCGTTCGTGGGTATGCTTCGCACTATGTATATTATGTCAATCTTTGCCCAGGTCAAGCTGGAGGGGCGGTTGACATAACGTTTCACGCAGGAGGCCGTTCTGGGGCCTGCCGAGGGATAAATGACTGGGCGCGCCCCAGAACCTGGTCAATGTGCATGCGGTCGTGGCGATAGATCGCCCGCAGGCACTGCAAGACGTTCATCTCGCCAAAGGTGCGGTGTCGCCCGGTGCGCGACAACGCTTCCACCGAATCCAGCTTGATCACGTCCCTCATGCGCTGCAGGTTTTCCTGGCGGGCCCGCTGGAACCGTTCAAGCCACCATGCCATGGGCTTCGCGTCGGCCTCGGCCACGCCATCCAGGAAGACCTGGCCCTCTTCGGGCGTCTGGCCCACGTCCGCCCCTGGCGACTGCTGTACGGCCCTCGCCCACTCCAGCCACGTTGGCTCCGCCTGCAACAAGTGTGCGATCTGCTGCTTGGCCGACCACTCTCCGCCGGGATGCTGGGACGCCTCGGCATCGGACATCGCGCCCAGGATGCTCAGTAGCTCCCTGCGGTGCGACTCCAGCTTTTCCATGAGGTCTGCGACCTGGGGCAATACTGGCTTTCGCTGCGCAGTCATGGGCCATCGTTCCTTACGAACACCCACACCGCCTCGCGATCTATGGTCCGACGGAAGCGACCCGTCATGCCCGCCCACTCCGCCAGGGTGTACACCAGAAGGTCAGCAGCAACCGGCAGGGACAGCGTGTCCCACTGGATGGCACGCCGCTCAAAAGGAAGGTCGGACTCCTGGACGACGGCGATTATGTCAACATCGCTGCCGACGCCCCAGTCACCCCGGGCGTAGGAGCCGAAGTAGCCGATGCGCAGGACGCCAGGGTGTCGCTGGGCATTCTGAGCGGCCCAGGACTGGATGGCCTCACGGACGGTCTTGCCGTTGGGCCAGCGCATGACGGACGAACTCAATAACCTCACTGGCATAGCGCACCGCCTCCTGGCTCTGAAGGCTCCCATACCGCTCAAAAGGAGCGCCTTCTGGGTGGGCGTCCGGATAGCGTGTCGGAACGTAGTGTGAGTCAAGAACCAGGGCCTTATCCATCAGGCCATCAGGGAGTTGAACGTCCTCGGGAAGGTCGCGAAGGAGCCGGGCCAGCGCGTGGCCCCAGGACTGCTGTCCCAGGTAGTCGTGAAGGGCCTTAATGGCCATCTCTGCCGCCTGGTGGGAGGCAAAGCACGCCCATTCATGTCGGCCTGCGTTTCTGGAGTCCACCGCCTGCTCCAGGTCCCGTTCCGCCTGGCGAAACCAGTCCTTGTAGCGTGTAGCCATATCAAGGCAACTATAGCCCAATCTGCATCAACACAAAAGGGGCCAATCCCGACACGTCGGGACTGGCCCCTTTGTCCGTTTGCCTGTATGCCCCTGTGTTAGCAGTCCTAGCCACGCTGGCTGATGGGCACGTACGGCAGGTCCATGGGGCCGTTGTAGTCCGTCAGGGGGCGGATGAGGATGTTGTTTCGGTACTGCTCCACCACGTTCAGGGTCCAGCCGGGGATGCGGCCCAGGGCGAAGATGGAGATGAAGATGTCGTCCGGGATGCCCATCAGGTAGTAGATGGACCCGGCAAAGAAGTCAACATTCACGAAGATGCCCCGGGCCCCATAGGGCTTCATGACCTCCTGCAGCTTGGCGAGAATCCCGAACCATTGCGGCTGGCCTTTATCAATGCCCAGGGTGCGGGAGCGCTCCCGCAGGTGGCGCGCACGGGGGTCCTCTGCCTTGTACACCCTGTGGCCGAAGCCCATGACCCTGCCGCCATGATCCAAGAGGTTGCGGGCGTAGCCCTCTGCCTTCTCGGGCTGGCCAATCTCCTCGGCCATCTTCATGACCTCCTCGGCAGCGCCCCCGTGGGCAGGCCCCTTGAGGGTGGCGATGCCGGCTACCACGGCGGAGTGAAGGTCGGTCTGCGTGGAGGCCGCTACCCGGGCGGCAAAGGCCGAGGCGTTGGAGCCATGCTCGGCGTGGAGGATGAAGTCCACGTCCATGATGTGGATCTCCTCCTCCGAAGGCATCTTGCCAAAAAGCATGTAGAGGAAGTTCCCCGCGTGGTTGAGGTTGGGGTTGGGCTTGACTGGCTGGAGGCCTTGGCGAATCCGACTGTGGGCAGCCACAATGGTGGGGGCTTTTGCCGTCAGCCGTAGGCCCTTGCGAATGATCGCAGCCTCAGAGTTGTCCTTCACATCCGGGTCCCAGGCCGAAAGCGCAGAGACGGCAGTGCGCAGAACGTCCATCGGGTGCCCGTTCTTGACCTTGCTGATTATGTCAAGTACATCGTCGGGGATATCCCGGTCGGCGCGAAGCGCCTTGTCAAAGGCGTCCAGCTCCTTCTGGGTAGGCAGCTTCCCATACAGCAGCAGGTGGATTACTTCCTCAAAGGTGGACAGTTCCGCGAGCTCGTGGATATCGTAGCCGCGGTAAAGCAGCTTGCCTACGGTGCCGTCTATGAAACACGACTCGGTCCTGTCAAAGTAGACACCCATCAGTCCTCGGCGGATTTCTACCTTGCTTGAGCCTGCACCTGTGGTGGTGGCAGTAGTCATGGCAACCTCCTTGAGCTTTTGGCCAGGCTTGGTGCCCTGGCCTGCACTTTAGTATGCGTAGACACAAAAATGGCTCGGCAGGTTGCCCTCCCGAGCCATTCCACTGGTGCATCGCCGATACGGGTAGTACGCGTAGCCATCGTTCGCGAAAAGGACGGCCTTGACCCTTGGTACGAATGGTCTGGTGCTCTGGGTGCCCATCTCGCGCAACACATTCCCCCCAACAAGGAGTGGATATCGCAACGATGATCCCTATATCTATCTATGCTATCAATGGGGGAACACGGTGTCAATGTCAGGACCGCCGCCTCCTTCGAGGGCGCCGGGCTGAGGGCCTCGGAGTGCTCTTAGGCTTTGGCCTGCTGCCCCCGCTTCCGCTATCAGCCCTCCTGCTTCTGGACCTTCCCTTGCCTTTCATCACTCGGTACCCCCCCACCACAGCCCCCAGGGCGGCACCGCCCAGCATCCCCAGGACAGCGTACAGCACGGTGAAAACAGCACCCCACCCGGTGGGGTTGGCCCGGTCCTGATACCATCCCAAGAGGCCCATCAGGAATCCACCCACCGCCGCTCCTACAGCGGCTCCGGCAAACAGAGAGAACACGAACTTCGTCACAAAAGGACCTCGCCATCCCTGCTCTCGCGGTTGGACAGAGCCCGGCCCATCCTCGCCATGAGACCACGGGAGCCTGGCACCATTCTGCGCCCAAGGCCACGGTGAACGCAAGGCATCCAGTGCACGCCCGGAGCTTTCGGTTTTCCGAGCGCATGTGGGAAAAACCTTATCACCACAGCCTGATGGACATTTACAAAACAATCTGCCAATTGGGTTCCAACCTAACCCCCTCTGGCTCCCCCTTCCCCCAGGGGAAGGGGGAGAAGATAAGTTTGAATGGGTGTGATGCGGCAAGGCCGCATCACACCCATTCTTCAGATACCGTCCCCTCTCCCGAAGGGAGCGGGGGACTGAGGGGAAGAGGTCAAAACCACAGAAGCCCAACTATTTGGTTTATGACCATCAGGGTGTGGTCATCTAGCCACAACACCGCAAAGACCCTGAATGGGAACGGGGGTCGATTGCCCAGGGTACGGGAGGACATGGTATTCTATAGGCTAGCTAGCGTGGTGTCCTTGAAGTCCGCAGCACATGTCATTCTGAGCGTCAGCGAAGAATCTGGGGTGGGGGAATACCTCCCCGCCAGATGCTTCCTTTCGTTCAGCATGACGAGTCCATGCCAATCCATGAATGCAGCGAATCTCTGATACAGGGCACTGTAGCAGGCCATACTCACAGGCCCACCCAACGACAGGAGGCAGTATGCCAGGTGACACGGTGGAAGTAGTGAAACGTTGCTCGGTTTGCGGCACCGAGATCGGCAGGTTCTCAGCCAAGAAGGAGAACCTGTTCCTGTATTCCCATGAAAGGGTGGCCTGCCCCATATGCCAGCGGGAGACGCCAGAGTTGCGAGAGGTGGCCGGCCGCACCGAGGCCAGGGAGAGGGAGACGGCGTCGCTGCCCAGGCAGAACCGGTAGCCGTGGCGAGCGACAGGGAGATACTGTCCGTTCTGAACAGCCTTGCGGAGGTCCAGGTCTGTCCCCAGTGTGAGACCCGCCTGCGCTTTGGAGACCGGGAATGCCCTCACTGTGGCAGGGACATGGATGAGGCCCTGCGGCAATGGGCATCCCGCCTGGTGGAGCGGTTGAAGGAGAAGGGCGAATAGCCGGTGGCGGGTATGCGAGCCGCCCTTCCCCTGACAGGGGCGAGACCCCCTACCCTACCCAGGCCCAGAGCGAGCACACCTCCGGCCCGCAGGGACCGTGGCTGCTATGCCCCCGGGGCAGTCCTGGCATGCAGAGTCAAGGCGGGCTGCTCGCTTCTCTCCTGCACAAGGGCCCCATCCACCAGTTCCTCCACGCGGTCCGCCAGGGCTGCCAGCGAGAGGTCGTGGGTGGCCACGACCAGGGTAATACCATGTTCCCGGGCTACCAGCTTCAGCAACTGTGCGATGCTGGCCCCTGTGGTGGAGTCCAGATCGCCCGTAGGCTCGTCCGCCAGGAGAAGGGCGGGCCGCACCGCCAGGGCCCTGGCAATGGCCACCCGTTGCTGCTCGCCGCCGGAGAGCTCAAAGGGGCGGTGCCTGGCCCGCAAGCGAAGTCCCACCTGCTCTAGGGCCTCCTCGGTCCGGCGACGGCGCTCCTTCCACACCACGCCATTGATGCGCAGGGATAGCTCCACATTCTCATAGGCGGAGAGCAGCGGCAGCAGGCCGAAGGACTGGAAGACGAAGCTAAAGCTGTGCCTGCGGAGGTGGGTCATCTCCGCCTCGGAGAGCCGGGCGAGGTCCCGGCCATCAAAGAGCACCGAGCCGCTGGTGGGCTGGTCCAGCCCGCCGAGCAGGTTCAGCAAGGTGGTCTTGCCGGAGCCAGAGCGACCCAGGAGCACCAGGAACTCCCCCCGGGCGATGTCCAGGCTCACATCGCGCACGGCGTACACCTCCGCGCCGCCCACTGGGAAGGCCCGAACCAGTCGCCGAGCGGATACGATCGGCCCGCGGTCCTCGGGAGAAGTCATTCCCGCCTCCTGGGTGACTTGATGAAGATGCCCCCCTGATGCTCCTCCACGTGCGCCCTGCCCTCCAGTCCCAGCCGGTCCACAGAGTCCTGGGGGAGCTGGAGCCGGCCAGACTTGTCTACCACCAGGTAATCCTCCCTGATGGCCTCCCCGGGGCGTTGGAAGGTGGACACAACCACAGACTCAGACTCAATCAGCCCGTCGCGCATGTGTACAACCCTATCGGCATATCGGGCAATCCCCCCATAGTGGGTGACGACTACCACGGTAACCTCCAGGGTCTTCCCCAGCCTTTGCAGCCAGCCAAACACTTCGTCCGCGGTACGGGTGTCCAGCTCGCCGGTGGGTTCGTCCGCCAGGAGCAGGGAGGGCTGGTTTGCCAGGGCTGTAGCCATCGCCACCCTTTGCTGCTCCCCGCCGGAGAGCTGGCTGGGCAGGCGCTTGCCCTTGTCCTCAAGGCCAAGGATGGCCAGCAGCTCCCTGGCCCGCTCTCGCCGCTGGGTTCCAGGCGTCCCCAGGATAGCCATGGGCATCTCCACGTTCTCCCGGGCCGTCAGGTACCCCAACAGGTTCCTGGAAGGGCTTTGCCAGACGAACCCCACCTCCCGGCGACGGTACTCCACCCGCTCCTTCTCCGTCATGTCCAGCAAGTCGCGCTTGCCCACCCGCACCTGCCCGGCGGAGGGCGTATCCAGACCTGCCAGGATGTTCAGGAGGGTGGTCTTGCCCGAGCCGCTAGCGCCAATGATGCCCAGAAACTCGCCTCTGGGTACCGTCAGGTCCAACCCGCGTAACACCACCACTTCCAACTCCGCCCGTTTGTAGATCTTGAACAGGTCCTGGCAGTGGATGTATGGGGAGAGACTATCATTCATGAGTGTCACTTCCAAAGACTCGGCCCTCTGGCTTAGAAACTATCTCAAAACACCCTCTCTTCACCTCAGCCTGAAGGTCGTTGATCAATTATGATGCCAATGAGACTCAACCTCGCCCCCTGTAGTCCCCCTCTCCGCCACGGAGAGGGGGACGATGAATCTAGGAATCGGTATGATGCGGCTCTGCCGCATCATACCGATTCAAACCAATCATCTCCCCCTTCCCGTACGGGAAGGGGGAGCTAGAGGGGGTTAGGTCTGAACCCAATTGGCAGATTATTTTGCAGATGACCATAAGCCTGGGGCATGACGCCGCCCGCTTCAAGCAGCGGTACACAAGCGTTTTGAGATTGTTTTTCACGCTTCGGCAACGCGCAGGAGTCGCTGGACCTCCAGCCGGGCGATAGCCCGGGACAGAATGGCCACGGTGACGCCTGTGGCCAGGGCAAGGACCAGATAGGCCACCCGCAGGGTGCCCCCGTTGACCACCAGTACCATGGGTGGAGTGACCCGGGCGCCGCCCTCAACGATGGCGAGCAGGGGCAGGATGGCGCCGCCGAGCAGGCGGCCACCAAGGGCGCCCAGGGCCGTGCCCACGGCGACAGTGAGCGCCAGGTTGAACCACAGGATACCATTGACCTGAAGGTCGGCAAAACCCAGGGTGCGCATGATGGCCAACTGCCCCATCTGCTCCCGGGCGTCTATGTAGGTATACAACAGCAAACCAGAGGCGCTGGCCAGCACTACCGCCATAAAGGAAAGGCTCAACAGCCCGCTCCAGCCCGCCGTGAGCAGCGGATGCGCCTCCCGTTCCGCTACCAGGGCCGAGGCCGCCTGCACCCGGGCGTTGGGATCACCCATCTCCCGGAGCGTCGCTTTCAAGGAAACGGTTGTTGGCCCATCTCCGCCGGACTTGATCCATGCCTCCATGCCGGGGTAGACAGGCTGGGGAACGTGAAGGGCCAGGTACTGAAGCAGTGGCTCCAGGTCCATTACCGTGAAGGGCACCGTATGGGGGTCCAGGCTTGGGAAGAACGGCACAGAGGCGACGAGGCGCACAGGCACCTGGACACCCACCACGTAGATGAACATTGTGTCGCCAAGCTTGGCCTTACCGGTCTCCAGAAAAGAGGCGCTCACCAGGGCTGGAATGGGGGCCTCGGGAGGGCCTGCGCGGATGCCCCGCAGGGCCAGCCCCGCCCTACCCCACATGAAGACGGCGCTCTTCCGTCCAGGCCGCGCCACGGACTCGCTCATGTCCAGGGAGTAGAGGCCTTCGGCCAGGGGGTCTTCCAGGGCGTGCCACCCTTCAACACTCTGAAAAGAGGCGATCTCCACTGGCCCGCCAGGGGTGATAGCCACTAGCTGGTCAAGGAACAGCACGCCAGTGGTAAAACCACCAGTGCGGGAGCCTGCCCACAAGGTATGCAAGGTAAAAGGCGGCGCCGGCGTGGGCAGCGGCCGGCGCGTGTCGGTAGCCACGGGCCGTATGGGTCCTTCCAGGTAGGTCCACCGCTGCTCTTCCAACTGTCCGAGCAACACATCAAAGTACCTGCCCCCGCTGTCCCGGAGGCGAGCGAACAGGTTAGGGTTGCGGCCCAACTGGCCTGGCGCCACCCAGATCCCCAGAGCCGAGGCCTCTGTGGGCAGGGGGATCCCCTGGGGAACAGGGCCGGCCCCGGGCCCGCCGGAGGGGCTACCCTCGGAGGCAATGCGCCGGAGCACACGCTCCAGGGGTTCCCCCATCAGGTCGCCCCGGTCCCAGGCCACGGCAGCAAACCTCCGCGCGTCCACCGCCAGAAGGGTGTTGTCGTCTCCCAGCGACTCCGTCGTGATCCTGGTGGACAGGCGCATGGCATCGGCGGCAGCCTCCACGCCCCTCAACCCTGCCAGGGACTGGGCCACGCTCTGGCCGGCCACCACGCGGTCCCCGAGATAGTGCTGTACCCGAAAGTCCGCCCCGGCCTGGTAGAGGGCCTGGTCCCGCTGGCTGCGCTCAAGAGTGGTCAGGACTGTGGCGCTCAACACCCCCAGGGAGCTAGCCAGGGCTAGCAGTACAAGGAGGGAGGCAGAGGGCACGGGGTCCCGTCCCACCCTGCGCAGGGCCTGCACCAGCCAGACCGGCCCGAAAGGCTCCACGACCTTGGTCAGCAGCCACATCGCAACCGGGAACAGTCGCAAGAGCAGAAGGCCCCCGGCCAGGGCGCCCAGCACAGGGCCCAGGAGCAAGGCCATGTCAATGGAAAGCTCGCTCTCGGCTACGGGATGTACGAGGAAGGTGCCCAGGGATCGGAGCTGCCACCAGGCCATGCCGATGACCCCCAGAAGAGCAACGTCCACATAGTAGCGCAGGAAGAGGGGTTTCTCCGGGGGCCGCGCCGAGGCTGATCGGAAGGCCACCATGCCATGCCGCGCCGCGCTCAGCGTGGAGCCGGTGAACACGACGACCGCCAGCAGTGCGCCGAGAGCTGCCAGGAGAAAGGAACCGTAGGGAAGGCCGATGGATTCCAGGACAGGGGCCGCGGCAACGGAGGGAGAAAAATCGCTGGTCAGGCGCACCAGGGCCAGGGCCAGCACCGGGGCGAAGGCCACGGACGGCAGCGCCATGATCAGGCCCTCCATGAGTATCACGACGCCCGCCTGCCCCAGGGATGCCCCTCTGCTCCGCATGAGCGCCACCTCCGCCGTGCGAAGGCGTCCCAGGAACCCAGCGATAAGGAAGAGGTAATACAAAAGCATCCCCAGGGCCAGGAACAGGACAAGGAACAGGGGCACCCGCGCCACAACGAGAAGGGCGGCGTGGCGCTCCAGAATATCCACCAGTTTGGTGCCCGAGGAGGAATGGGGGAGGTTGGTGTGGACATCCTCCCTGACGCTCTCCAGCAAGTCGTGAAGCCTGCCTGCCTCGGAGGCCGTAAGGCCTTCCCTGTCCAGAACGAACAGCCAGAGGAAGTCGGTATCCAGCCCGAGTACCTCGGAGCCAAGGTCAAAGAAGAGGGCATCCCTATCGGCGTACATGGGGACGCTGATCCAGGTCCGCTGGCTGCTGCTGACCATGTCGCGGATGCCTAGTCTCCAGAACTGCTCCGAGGGGTTCAACGGCTCCAGGATGCCTACCAGCCTGACGCTCACAGACTTGGCCTGGTCCCCCTGGACAGCCGGGAAGGCCTGAAAGGTCTCTTCCAGGGAAAGGCCCAGAAGAGCCGCACCCTGGGCATCTGTGGCAAACTCAATGTCACCAGGGATCCGCTGGGGGTATCTCCCCTCCATCAGACGCGCGTGTCTGGCCAGGTCCGTAATAGCAAGAAGGGTACCCCTGGGCCGCTCGGCCTCAGGCAGACCATCTAGGGCGAGGCCGGTGAAGTAGAGGGTAGAGGTCTGAACCAGGAGGTTGCTCTCCTTGAAATAGAGGGCAAGGGGCCTGGCTACCCGCTCCTGGACAAACCTTTCGGTGGCGGTGAAGGGCCAGAACTCCAGGGCATGGAACACCCGCACCGTCAGGTTGACATCGTCCTCTGAGGCGTTGCGAAGGGTGTACTTGAGGGCCGTCTCTTCCAGGGCGCGGGAGTAGATAACGCCCGAGGCCATGAGAATGGCAGCCAGAAGTACACCAAAAGCTGCGGCGGCCTGTAGCCGCCAGTCAGCCACGGTGCGCCGCAAGGCCACCAGGGCTGCGAACCTCGCTAACGATACCAACCCCATGCTATGATCCTCTCCCCGGCTGTAGGGCAGGTATGCCCTACCCTACCCTACCCCACCCCTCGCTCCCGAGGGATGGAGCCCTCTACTCCTCCATCCGCAACACCTCGTGCAGCTTCAGCCTCCTGGCCAGGGCCACCGCCAGGGCCACGGCCACCAGGGCAGCGGCGGCCACCTCCGCCAGGGCCACGACCGCCAGCCAGGAGTCCAGGGACAGGTCCAGGGAAGGCACCAGAACCCTCCCACTGGTGGTAACTCCCATGTATCCCCCCGTCCAGCGCCCCAGCCACAGGCCCAGAGCTGCCCCGGTCCCAATGCCTACCACGGCCATCACCAGGTGTTCCAGCCCCAGCAGCCACACGGTCTGACGCCGAGAGAGGCCCAGGGCCTGGAGAACTCCTAGCTCCAGCCTGCTGCGCCGGACGGAGATGCCGCCGTAAAGACCGAGCCCCAGGATGGCGGAGAACCCCAGGGCTACAGTCCCCTGGTAGCCAATACTCCGCCATGCGCCGCCGTTGAGGGGGTCGGTGGCCTCCGCCGCCGCCAGAACCTCCCGGTCTCTTGCGATGGCACCCGCATTGCCGTAGGACTCCAGGTTCTCCAGCGCCCGAAGGCGGTCCGAGCCCTCCTCCAAGCTGACCCAATACTCGCCAATCCTGATGGGACGACTCAGCCCGACAGCGGAGAGATGCCGTACCAGATGCTCCAGGCTGACGATGACAAAGGGGCTCTCGCTCGGGTACAGGGTGGGGAAGCTCGTCATCTCCCCTTCAATGACCAGTCGCACGGTTTGCCCCTCTATCTGGCCGATCAACTGCTGCCCCTTGTGAAAGGAAGGGCTGCCGATGGCTGGAATGGGGATGGGCGCCGCTGGAATGAGAAGGCCTCGCGGGCTCAGGCCCACGGGATCAGTCCAAGTGAACAGGGCCCCTTTCCCCCCGGTGTGGGACGCCAGCCGGGTGTGCATCAGGGAATCTTGAGCGATTCCCAGGTTGGGCAGGAGTACCCAGGACCCGGGCGACTCAAACTCCTCTATGACCAGCGCTTCCTCATCAACCTTGGCCGTCAGGTCGTCTATAGCCACCCATCCTTGGCCATAGCCGACGAAGGACCCGCCTCGGAATAGAATACCCGTAACCTGAAGGGGAGGCGCCAGGAAGCCTGCGGAGGCTAAAGGCGCCTCCAGGTAGGTCCACGTGTCGGAGCTGAGGTCGCCCAGGCGCAGGGTCTGACGTCTTCCCAGGGAGTCCTTCAGCCGCAGGCGCACATCGTAGCCTGCTAAGGGGCGCTCCGCCTTCACCCACAGGCCCAGGCCCACCGCGCCGCGGGGCACGCCAATCCCTTGCTCCAGGGGTAAGGGCGCCCGCAGGGGAGTCAGCAGTTCGTTGAGCGGCTCCTCCGCAAAGTCCTCCCGGAACCATGCTACCTTGGGCAAAGCGGCAGGAATCACACCGAGAAGGGAGTACCCCATTACGCCGTAGGGGTCTCCTGGCGTGCCCAGCCTCTCCCGGTACAGTGGCATCACCTGCTCAACTCCTGGCGTACGTGGCGATACGGCGGCGTTGACGACGACCTCTCCGCCGATATTGTACCGTACCCGGTCAGCCTGGCCCCGGCTTAAGGTAGCACCGAAGATGGCGCCGAAGATGCCCAGGGCCGTGGCCAGCATGAGCAGCACAACCAGGTGGGCGTATGCCAGCGGCTCCCTGGCCATGCGTCTCAAACCGTGGACCAGGGTAACAGGCCCCAGCCAGTCCGCCAGCCAGGCCAGGAGGCGCAAGGCCAGCGGCATGAAACGCAGCAGGGCCAGACCCGCCGCCAGGAGGGCCACCGCTGGCCCCAGCAGTATGGCCGGGTCTATGCTCACGCCGCCCCCAGACAGCGGGCGAGCCAGAAGCCCGCCACGGCTGCTCACTTGCCACCACAGCAGGCCCAGCAAGGCCAGGGCCAGAAGGTCTAGAGCGTATCGGTACAGGGAACCCCGCAGTGGCGTTCGGCCTACCCCCCGCAGGAAGCCTACAATGCTCTTGCTGGCAACGTTCAGGCCCGCAGCCAGGAAGACAGCTATGCATACCAACCCTGCCAGCACGGCAGCTACAACCAGGGCTAGCGATAGCCCGGGGCCCGGGTAGACTAACCCCTCTTCGCCTACCGGCAATAGCCGGGCCGTCAGCAGCCCCAGGGGAGGACCCAGCAGCACTGCTGGCAACGCCGTCGCCAATCCCTCCCCCAGGCCCAGGAGCGCCCCCACCTGCCAGAGCGAGGCGCCCCGGCTGCGCAGCACCGCTGACTCGGCTCCGCGCTCCCGGGCTTGCAGCAATGTGGCAACCACAAGATAGTACAGGACCACCCCCACCACCAGAGAGACGAAGATGAAGAGCGGCACACGGGCCAGGGCAAGGTTCCTGTGGTACTCATCCACCAGATAGATCAGGCGGCTGAAGACAAAGACGCGGGCCAACCGCTGATTGAGGTCCGACTCCAGGCCTTTCAGGTCCTGGCGGGCCTGAGAAGCGGAGGCAGCAGTAAGGGTATCCAGCTTCAAGGAGGCGTACCAACGGTAGTCCCCCACGAGCATGGGGTAGCGGGAACCCACCCCCTGAAAGAACTGTTGTTCGCCCACATACACCGGTACAACGTAGCCCCCCGCATCCTCTTCCGTCTCAAAGCTCACCCGGAAGTGAGACACATCACCAAACCAGTAGGGAGAGCGGGTGTCCAGAGGCTCCACCACACCAACTATTGTCACAGCTATCTTTTCCTGGGGGACCTCCTCAAAGGGCACAAGATAAAGGACCACCCCCTCAGTCCAGTCAAGGGACTCCCTCGCCTGGCGTCCCACCACTCCCTCAAGGACCAACGTCCCATCTGCCAGGGGGGGCTGCGCAGCGGGCCAGCGCCCAGAGACCAGACGGGCATTCTCCTGCAGTTCGGCCAGGAAATAGAGGTACGAGAGGGGGATGTCCCTGTCAGGGAGCGCCTCGTCCCTGGTGAGGGTGAAAGGCAGCTCATTGGTCTTGCCGTACCGGTGCATGCCCCCGAAGAGCCAGGCCAGGCGCCGGTCTATCCCCTCCCCCACCAGGGTGTCCAGGCGACGATAGTCTTTCTCTCCCAGGGGACGGTCCAGGATGAAGACCTGGAGGTGGAGGTAGTCCCTAGCGACATCGTTGACCAGGGCGTGCTGGAGGCCCGCTTCCGCCAGTGTCTGGGAGTGGAGCATGGCGCCGGAGGCCAAGGCAACCGCCAGCAAGACCCCCAGGGCAGAGGCCAGCATGAACCGCCAGTGGGCACGCGCCCTGCGCACTGTCAGCCACGTCAGGAACCCGAAGAGCCTCACTGGGCCATCCCTCTTGTTCCTTCCCCTGGCCTCCAGCCGGCTGGGCTGCCAGGGTACTGCCACTGCGTTGGTTCCGTTTGCTTTCAGGTGGTCTGGATCCCCCCGACTGAAGTCGGGGGTTGGATGAACTCAAAACCTGGCACTTCAGTGCCAGGGGATGGCACCACCACTACAACGGAAACAGAACCCCTGCGTTGATGCATGTGCGTCAGCGCAGGATACATCATACAATACAGTATCCAGCGCCTTTTGGCACCAGAGAGTTTGGAAGGCGACTCTGGCATGATGGCTGCTGGAACGAGTGACTCCCCCTCTCTGGTCTTGTCTCACCAATGCAGCAGAGGGACGTCCCCTTTCCTCTGACGGCGCCACACCCGACGGTCGGTTGCCTGCAATTTGCCATGGCCCGACGTGTCGGGCCTCCCTGAAAGGATGAAAACGTGTTGGGTCGCCAGCGTGAACCTGTGGGGGCAGACCTGCGTGTCTGCCCCGTCCTGCGGGCGGGCGGACACATCGGTCCGCCCCTACTCGGAGGCCATGGCAACGTCATCTGCGCTCTGCCTGCTACCCCTTGTTTTCGCAGCAAGCAGCCTGAAAGGCTATTCTCTACCCACTGACCGACCACGGTCCCACGGTCCCGCGCTCCCGGACTCCCCCTTAGTTGCAGGACATTGCCTGACAGTTCGCGGAGCGCCAGCCTCTTGTCCTGTGCCCTGGTGGATTCGTCTTCTGCGCCCATGCATCTAATTGTCTATCAGCAGTGTGCGCCAACCAGAAAGAGAGCTTGTCGCTTGAAAATCGTCGTGTGTGTGAAACAAACGCCTTCAGCCTCGGAGACGCGGTTTAACGAGGAGACGAAGACCTTGGTCCGGGAAGGTGTTTCCCTGGTTATCAGCAGCATTGACCGGAGGGCCCTGCTGGAAGCCCTCCGCCTTCGGGGCGAAGTCGGCGGCACAGTGGCTGTGCTTACCATGGGGCCGCCCCAGGCCGAGAGCGCCCTGCAAGAGTGCCTGGCCCTGGGCGCCGACGAGGCCATCCTCTTGACGGACAGGGCCTTTGCGGGGGCCGACACCCTGGCCACTGCCCGCGCCATCGCCCTGGCCCTCAGAAAGCTCAGCCCTGACCTCGTCGTCTGCGGGAAGTTCAGCATTGACTCCGAGACAGCCCAGGTACCCTCCGAGGTAGCCGAACTCCTGGACCTGCCCCAGGTCACCTCGGTCCGCAAGCTCAGGCCAACTCCGGAAGCAAGCACCCTGTGGGTTGAGCGAGAAACGGACGAAGGGTTTGAGCAGTATGAGGTCCGCCTGCCTGCCCTGCTATCGGTGACGGAGCTGATCATCGCCAGCCGGCGGCCCACGCCTGAAGCCATGGAGGCCGCGAAGGAGAAGCCCCTGGCGACGTGGACGGCGGCGGACATTGGCGGCGACCCTGCCCTCCTGGGGTCCGCTGGCTCGCCTACCCGAGTGGCCGAGCTCCGTTCCGCCGCCCTGGAGCGCAAGGGGCAGACCATCTCGGGTGAGGACCCCGCCTGGGCATCGGCGCAGCTTGCGGCGTACCTCTTTGCCAACGGCCTTTTCCAGCCCAGGAGCCATGGAGCGGCAACGAAGCCCCGGAGGATGGCACCAAGGGACGCTGCGCCAGGGCGCGCCGTCTGGGTCCTCGCCGAGATGCTCGGAGGACAGCCGCGACCCGTCAGCTACGAGCTGCTGGGAGCGGCGCAAGATGTCGCCGACCGCTTCGGAGGCGAGGTTGCCGCCGTCCTGGCGGGCGACCCCGCCGTTGCCAAGCATGTCGCGGCGCTGGGCGCCTTCGGGGCGGACACGGTGTACCTGGCCGCCGACGACCGGCTGTCCACCTATAACACGGAGCATTTTGCCCATATCGTGACGACTGCCATCCAGCGGTACCGCCCCCACCTCGTGCTCTTCCCCTCTACGACCAATGGGCGAGACCTGGCGCCACGCATCGCTGCCCGTCTCGGTGTTGGGCTCACCGGAGACTGTGTGGGCCTGGAGATAGACGGGGAGGGCGAGGTCGCCATGCTCAAGCCAGCCTTCGGAGGCAACATCGTATCGCCCATCTACAGCCGCACCCTTCCGGTGATGGGCACCGTCAGGCCCGGCATGTTGGAGGCCCGCGCGCCCAACTGGGGGATACGCCCCCGCGTTGTGCCTTTGCCCCTCTCCTGGGAAGGGGAGAGCCGCGTGCGACTCCTGGAGGCCTCGGCGGAGCCGGGCCTGGACGCCCAGGGGTTGGACAACGCCGACATCGTGGTGGGGGTGGGCATGGGCGTTGGCGGCCCGCAGCATCTCCCAGAGGTCCAACAGCTTGCGAAGGCGTTGGGAGCAAGCCTAGCAGGGAGCCTGCGCGTCGCCACCGCGGGGTGGCTGCCCCCGCAGTTGCAACTGGGGCTTACGGGCAAGGCAGTGGCCCCACGGTTCTACATTGCTATAGGAGTCTCCGGGCAAGCAAACCACCTAGTGGGAGCAAGGAAGGCGCAACATATCATCGCCATCAACAACGATCCTGCCGCTCCCATCTTCAAGTCAGCCGACTTCGGCGTCGTTGGCGATTGGAAGCAGATCGTGCCAGCCTTGGTTGAGGCCCTGTCGGTTCGGCTGCCCGTGGGCCATTCCTGAGTGACACTCTCAAAACTGTAGGTACACCGCGCCCTTATGGTATTGACTAAGATACCTAACCCTCTCTGGCTCCCCCTTCCCTTGAGGGAAGGGGGCGGGGGGGATAGGTTCAATCGCTCACGCGTCCGGTGTCGCGAGCGGGAGATAGACCGTCACGGTAGTGCCCTGGCCGACGGCGCT
>JACQUH010000165.1 GCA_016210375.1 Chloroflexota bacterium | reverse complement strand
CACCAGCCCCATAGCATCAAAGTTGTCGGGCAGAATGGGGTCCTCGTAGAAGAAGGGGTGATACGGCTCTATGCCCCGCGCCAGCACCACGGCCTCGGCGGGAGTCAGCCGGCGATGTATCTCAATGCACAGATCAACCTCGTCGCCCACGGCCTCCCGGTACTGGCGCACGGTCTCTATGGCGTCGCGGATTTTCCCGACGTGGGTCTTGAAGTAGGGACGGCTCCTGGGCTCGTCCAGGAATGGCGTCAGGTGGCCCACGGCGGTGAAGCCACGGTCCTTGGCATCAATGATACCCTGGACAAGCTGCTCCCTCGTCTCACCAAAGACGTGGTAATAGACGCGGGCCTTCTCCCGTGTCTTCCCGCCCAGGAGCTGGTAGACCGGGACACCGAAGTGCTTGCCAGCGATGTCCCACAGAGCGATGTCAATGGCGCTGATGGCCCCCATGATGGCGGCCCCGCGGAAATGGCTGGAGCGGTACATGGACTGCCAGTGGTGCTCAATGCGCATGGGGTCCCTGCCCACCAGGTAGCGCCCGAACTTCTCCACGGCGGCGGCGGACGCCTCCAGGAAACCCCATGTACCCGACTCACCCAGGCCCACTATGCCTTCGTCCGTGTGGACCTGCACGAAGAGGTAGCGATCTATCAAGAGAGGAACGACTCCAGTGACTCTCACGGCTCCTCCGACTGTCTCTGGTGTGTGCCGGACGATACAGTACAGTTTCTAGTAAAGTACGCCCGCAGTCTGAAGCTGGGCGATCTTCTCTGGGGAGATGTTCAGGACTTCCCGAAGGGCGTACTCTGTGTCCGTGCCCAGCTCCGGCGCAGGCGTTGCGGGGGCAGGCGCCACCCCTTCCATCCGCCACGGAACTGTAGGGATGTTCACGGTCCGGCCCTTGAGGTCCGTGTACGGGTGGATGAATCCCCGGTGCACCATGTGCTCGTTGCTCATGATCTGCGCCAGGTCAAAGGACGGGCCGGATGGCACCCCCGCCCGCTGCAACCGGCCGAACAGGTCCATCACCGCGAAGCGTTGCGTCTCCTGAGAGATGATGGGGTCCAGCTCATCCTGGTGCTTCCAGCGGCCCATTGCCGTCTGAAAGCGTGGATCGCTGGTCAGCTCCAGGTCCAGCGCCTGGCACAGCCCAGTCCACTCCTCGTCGTTGGTCACCGCGATGGCTATGTACTGGTCGTCCCCGGCGCAGGGGTACACGTTGTGGGGTGCGAACCAGTCGTCGTGGTTGCCCTGCGGTTGGCGCACGGTGCCGGCGATAGCGTACTCCATGAGCGGGCGCACCAGCATGTTGATGGTGACTTCGGCCATGGAAACGTCCAGGTAGGCGCCCTGCTCCGTCTGCCCGCGGCGGTATAACGCCGCCGCAATCAGCGCTACCAGCCATGTCCCTGAGGTCGGGTCCGTGTACGCCCCTCCGATGATTGGCTTCCGCCCCGAGTAGCCTTGCAAGGCGCTCCAGCCGGTGTGCGCCTGGATTAGCGTGCCGTAGGCAGCGTAGCCCTTCTCCGGGCCCGTGTGGCCCAGACCAGCGCAAGACACCATGATGATGTCGGGCTTGGCTGCCTTCAAGACGTCGTAGCCGAGGCCCATGCGCTCTATCACGCCTGTGGCGAAGTTCTCAATGACCACGTCCGACTTCTTCACCAGTTCCAGCGCCAGCGTGCGCCCTTCCGGATGGCTCAGGTTGAGGGTGACGCCCCTCTTATTCTGATTCAGCATCTGGAAGCCTTCTCCACGGCGCGATGGATCGGGGCGCCGGTGACTTTCCACCTTGAACACCTCGGCGCCCATGAGGGCCAGGTAGCGGGTACAGATAGGGCCGGCCAGCACCCAGCTGAAGTCCACAACTCGGATGCCTTCCAACGGTCTCATAGTTCCTCGCTCCTCCTCATGGACTGCCGAATGGTGGTGGGGCCCCTTGCCCCTCCCTTCACACGGGTGGGCCTCCGCTCTCCCTGCGACCGTCTAGATAACACCGAGCACGTGCAGCCGCAACTGCTCCTCTTTGGTGACGCCAATCCCCGCCAGCACGTTCTCCGTGTGCTCACCGAGCCGCGGTGCCGGTGAGTCGGGCCGGGCATCCTGGTCGCCGGGACGAAACGGAAGCGTCGGATAAGGTAGCTTGCCGGCTACAGGATGCTCTATAGTTTGGAACGCGCCGCGGACCCGGAGCTGCTCCGAGCGAAACAGATCGGCCACCGTGTTCATCGGAAAGCTGGGGATCTCTGCCGCCTGCGCCATGTGGTAGGTCTCTTCCTTGGTACGCTGGCTCGTCCACTCTGCCAGCAGCGGCTCCAGTTCGTCCCAGTTCTGGGAGCGGAGCTGCCGGGTGGCGAACCGGGGCTCGTTGGCCCACGCGGGACTTCCGATGAGCTCTATCCACCGTACCCACTGGTCATCCTCGCGAGGCGACACGACGACGTACCCACTTTTGGCCTCCAGCGTGGCCACGGTACCCCGTGAGATAACTGGCTCGTCATTGCCCCCGGGCGCTAACTGCTGGAAAGCTGCGGCGGCAAAACCGCCATTGCTGAGCATGCACATCGCCTCCCACAGCGACACGTCCACAAACGTGCCCTGCTTCGTGGCGGCGCGCTGCAGCAGCGCAATGGAAGTGGCCGTGGTAGCGCTCAGGCCGCCCAGCATGGCTACCTGGTCGGTCTGCGCCCGAACCGGCACCTTGGCCACTGGGTCTGTCTCGCCCCGCACCATTGCCCGGGCGTATCCACTCATTTGAAATATCGTGAGGTCTGACGCCTTGAAGTCCTGGTATGGCCCTGTCGCGCCGAATGGCGTGATAGAGACCATGATCAGACTGGCGTTCAGCTTCTTGAGGTCGCCAAACGTTAGCCGCCAGCGCGCAAGGTCACTGGGGCGGGAGTCAACAACGAGGATGTCCGTGGCTTTCACCAGCTCCCCGAACACCGCGCGGCCTGTCTCGCAGGTTGGGTCCAGGGTGATGCCGAACTTGTTCGTGTTCAGCGCCAGGAACAGGCCGCTCTTCTCGGAGTTCGGAACGCCGGCCGGGAAAGGCCCCGCGCGACGAGCCGGGTCGCCCGTTGGCGGCTCCACTTTCACCACGCGGGCCCCCATATCGCCCAGCATCCGCGCATGGAATGCTGTAGCGATGGTTGTCCCCCACTCCAGGACGTTGATCCCTTTCCAGAAATCATATGACATTGACTACCTGCTTCTCCCTATCGTGCGTTCGGTGGTGTTGGTTCAGGTGCTACACCCGTCCACGCAAGCGGGGGTCCAGCACGTCCCGAATGCCATCTCCCACGAAGTTGAAAGAGAGCACCAGCAGGAAAATCGCCATCCCAGGTGCGATGGACAGCCAGGGAGCCGATTCCATGTTCTGGAATGCCAGGGTCAACATGTTCCCCCAGGTAGGCGTGGGTATAGTAACGCCAATGCCCAGGAAGCTCAAGCCAGCCTCTCCCAAAACAGCAAAGCCCATGCCCAGTGTGGCCTGGACGATGGACGGCTGAAAAGCGTTGGGGAGGACATGGAGTCCAAGGATGCGCAAGGGGGAGGAACCCAGGGCCCTTGCAGCAAGGACGTAGTCCATTTCTTTCACCGTGAGGGCCCGGCTACGCACGAGCCTCGCCTGTGTCGTCGTCAAGTTCAGCCCGAGGGCGAGGCTGACGGTGAAGACGCCGCCCCCCAACACCAGCAAGAGCAGGATGGCCAGAAGAAGATTGGGGATGGCGATCTTTGCATCCACAATGCGCATGATCACGTGGTCTGTCCACCCGCCGGCGTAAGCAGCGAGGATGCCCAGCGGCACTCCTACCAGGACGGCCAGCGTCGCAGCCATCACCCCCACCATGATGGAGACCCGCGCTCCGTACAGGAGTCTGCTGAACACGTCTCGGCCAACGTCGTCCAGCCCCAGCAGATGGTCCCAGGAGGGTGACTCCAATGACCGGACAGGATCAATGGCATTGGGGTCGTGAGGGGACAGGACTCCAGCGAACACCGCCACCCCCAGGGCGATAGCGATGTAGGTGAGGCCGAAAACGGAGAGGCGATGGCGCAGCAGAGCCTTGACAGTCTCCACAGGCAACCGGGCAGCTATGCGCGACAAGCGTGACTTGCCGCCGACGGCATCCAGTGCATTCCGCATTTGCTCTTCTCTTCTTATCTTGTCGCTGGCCATGGAGCGTGCGGTAGGCAGAAACTGCGGTCCCTCCCCGCAGTGCGCTTCCCTACCAGGTCGGTCACCTGTAGCGTATCCGCGGGTCCAGATAGGCGTAGGAGATGTCGGTTAGCAGGTTGGCCGTGAGCACCGTTGTGCCAGAGATCAAGACGATCACCTGAACCACCGGGTAGTTTACTTCCTGGAGCGCCGAGACGGCCAGCCTCCCCACCCCAGGCCAACTGAACACCGTTTCTATGATCACCGACCCGCCGAGGATACCTCCCAGCCGCAGGCCCAGGAGAGTGACAACGGGCAGCAACGCGTTTTTCAGGGCGTGCACCAGGATCACCCTGCGCTCACTCAGCCCCTTGGCGCGTGCGGTCCGCACGTAGTCGTCGCCCATCACCTCCAGCATGGAGGACCGGGTCTGTCGCATGATGCTGGCCGTCCCCTCCAGGCTCAGGATAGCGACGGGAAGGATGAGGGACTTGACAGCGCCGCCCGGGTCTTCCCACAGGAGTTTCCCGCCATACACGGGCAGCAGGTTCCAGTGCACGCTGAAAATAAGGATGAGAATGAGAGCGAGCCAGAAGCCTGGCACCGCCACCCCGGCAATTGCCACCAGGCTGGAGATAACGTCCCATATGCTGTTGCGTTTGAGGGCCGCTACCACTCCCGTAGCCACGCCGATAGTGACTGACATGGCGATGGCAAGGACCGCTAGCTGCAACGTGTAGGGTATGCGAGCGGCCAACTCCTTGGTCACGGGGCGCTTGGTCTTGAAATCGTGGCCCCAGTCTCCCGTTGCCATCTTCCGAACCCAGTTCAAATACTGAATGGGCAAGGGCCGGTCCAGGCCAAGCTCATGCATCATCTCAGCATACCGCTCCCCCGTTATGCCTTGGCTCTCGGGGCCCAGAATGATGTAGATCGGGTCTTTGGGGACGGCGCGAATAAGGAGGAACACCGCCAGACTGATGAGGAAGAGAACGAACACCGACTGGACCAAACGATTGACAATGTACTTTTTCACCCTGTGTCTCCCCGCCCTCCAGTGCTCAGGCTACCCCAAAGACAATCCTCGCTTCCGGACTGGCCTGCGAGCCTGTTACCCAGGTCAGCCGGTACAACGTACTCAAAGCCTAGGAGTTTTCGTTCTCTCGCCCCTATCGGGGAAGAGAGCTAGAGTGAGGGGGCGGTAGACTTCACCCTCACCCCAGCCCTCTCCCGATCAAGGGAGTGGGAGACTTGCTCCCATGCTGTCAGAGCTTACGAGCTCCCGTGAGCGAAGACGAGGCAATCCCCCGTACACTGCGAGAGTGGGATTGCCCTCGCAGCGCCGGTTGCCAGGCAAGCTCCCGGAGTGAGCGGGGCGCTACACCGCTCGTGTTGCCTCTCCCTGCCCTGAAGGGGGCCGAAGGGTCTAACCACGAGCGGTGCAGGCACATCCCAGCGGCGTCTTGCTGTTCCGATGACTCTTGCCAGGAAGCCACTACTTGTCAAGCCACACGGAGTAGAAATGCTCCGTGGAATCCGAAGCGAACACCAGCCACTTGCTGATGTCGCGATCCATCTTCACCCACGGCTGAATAAACCTGGGGGTCACGCTGTGAGCGGTCTTCACTCCTCCCAGGGCCTCCTCCATCCATATCTTCTGCGCCTGCTTGTAGAAGTCGTTCTGCTTGGCGAAGTCAAAGGTATTGGCGGCCTCCTTGAGAAGCCGGTCCACCTCCATCTGCTGGGGGGTCGTGCTCCACCCGCCGGCGTTCCAGTAGCCGCCGTAGCCCATGTAGGAGTCCATGCTGCCCGAGGGGTGCGGCCTGGTCCCGACGCCGCGCAGCGAGAACCCTATATCCTTCCACACGAAGGTGTGCATCTCTTCGTCGCCTGCGCCGAGGACGACCTCAATCTTGAAGCCGATGGCCTCGTAGTAGGCCTTGGATATGGCGGCGCGCTTCACGCTGGTGGAGCCGGAGGTGGCTATCATGGTGAGGGGTTGCTCTTTGAGCGGGTATGCCCCCAGCGCCACCTGCTCCGCCGTAGGCGTCCAGGCGCCCACAGTACTTATGGGCAACGTGATGCCCTTCTCTTTGGCGTACTCTTCCATAAGGGCCTTGGCCTTGGCCGGGTTGTAGGGGTAGGGGTACTGGTCCTCTGGCACAGCGAAGGTGGCGGCGTGGCCCGGAACGTGCATCCCGCCAGTGTATGGGAAGCCCTCGCCGTTAGCAATAGCCACATTCCACGCCTGCCGGTCCATAGCCATCTGCAACGCCTGGCGCACCCGCTTGTCGTTGAAGGGGGCCCTGGTAGCGTTGAAGTGGTCGTAGGAGGGCCCGCCCGACGTCTTTATCTCCAGGACCCCCTTTATGGCACGGGCTGCCGTGAGGGCGTCTTTCGCGGAGGCAGGTATCGTCGCGACATCCAGTTGCCCGGCCTGCAACGCCCCGGCCCGTACCCGGTCGTCCACGATCTCCTCGTACCGCCAGAGGTCAAGGTAGGGGAGGCCCTTGACAAAGTAGTTGGGGTTCTTCTCCATCAGGATATGGCTCCCGGGCACGTACTCCTTGACCTTGAATGGCCCGGTCCCCACCGGGTTGGCGTCAAAATACTGCCGCCCTTTCTCTTTGAACGCTGTGGGGGAGAAGGCGTAGGTGCTGCGCAGGCCCAGGTTGGTGATGATGGCAGAGTGGACGCGGTCAAGGTTCAACTGGACCGTATAGGGGTCTATCACCGTGACGCTCTTGATGGCTTCAATCTGGGGGCGGAAGCCAACGCCGTTCTTG
>JACQUH010000164.1 GCA_016210375.1 Chloroflexota bacterium | reverse complement strand
TACCCTGAGGAGTGTCCGTGGTATCCCCTGGTATGCATACCGCGGTATGTATACCAGGGGGTACCCCCGACAGTCCATCGGGGTATGTAGACAGCACCAGGTAGTTTGGCTTACAATCCGCGCCGCAAGAGGGGGAGCACCCTGACACAACGGGGCTGTACATGGCACAGCAAACTGGTCGAAGGAGGTGACACCCAATGGCAGTAGAGAAGTCTATGGCGTCCTCCAGCCTTGCTGAAGTGGTGGACCGAATTCTGGACAAGGGCGTCGTGGTAGACGCCTGGGTCCGGGTCAGCCTGGTGGGCATCGAGATCCTGGCGATCGAGACCAGGGTCGTGGTGGCCGGTGTGGACACGTTCCTGAAGTACGCCGAGGCCGTGGGCCTGACGGCAGGCGCCGCCACCTAGGTCACAGATTCGCAGTCGCCCGGGTAGCCACGTCAGTGCCGGCTCCCCTCGGCTCCCCTCCAGGACGTGCCCCTCCTCTTTGGCCGAAGAGTACAGCACCCAGGGGTGGGGCTGGCGGGCGTGGCTACCCGGAGCGCTAGTCTAATACTGTAAGGGGGTGTCCCATGCGAGAAGAGATGCGCGGCCTCGCCCAGAGAATAGTCGCTTCCCACGAGGCTAGAGCAACGGGTCTTGGGTCTATCAGGCAAGACGTTTTGGCCCACCGAGAGCATACCCGAAGGGACGTCCAAAAACTGGAAGCCACACGCTTGCGGGGAGCACGCACGCTGCACGGCCACCTAGCCAGAGGGCGAGCGGCGCTATCCCGGAACGAAGGCCGGCGGAAATCGGGGGTTCGAAGGTGGCTTACGGATTTCGCCTCTACCCGTACCCAGCAAGCCGCGCAGGTGCGCGCAAGACTCGCGGAGTCGCGGGCTGGTTTGGAAGAGGCCACGGCCAAATCTAGGAGCGAAGCCCAGACCTCGCTCCAGGGACTCGCCTCAACCCGGAGAGTCATAGCCAGGCGCCTGAGGGAAGAGCTAGCGCGGGGGTCAGCAGCACTGGAGAAGGCCGAGGGCGAGCGCCGGGCGGCGGTGCGAGCCGGGCTAGAGGAAGTGGCCTCTCAACGGCGCAGGGTAGCTGAGCGCCAGAGGGAGAACCTGGCCGCAGGGCGAACTGAACTGGCCAGTGCGGTCCGCGAACGCACGGCGGAGATCCATGCCTGGCTGGGCCAGGTGACATCTGGAATAAAAGCTGCGGCCCGGCGGTTGCAAGAGACACTGTCCCGGGAAAAGGCTGGCCTAGCGCAGGCCGATGCCCAGAGACGGTCAGAGACCCTGACCTGGATGGGTGAGTTCACAGCCGACCGTCTGGCCGCCGGGCAGGAGTGGCGCCAGATGGCTACTGCACTGCGGGAGAGAAGGGCCGCAGTCATTGTCCCGGAAGCGCCCGCTCCGATGCCACCTAGGGAAGAGGCCGTGGTGGCGGCGGCGCCTGCACCTCCCGTGGAAGAGGCCCTGGAGGAAGTGGATGAAGAGGAGGTCAGGGCTGAAGCGGGGGAGTTAACCCCTGAGATCGCCGCCCTGCGGGACCGTGTCTTCGCCTTCCTGGCGGACCGTCCCGACGGCGTGCGGCTGGTGCAAATCGAACGGCAGTTTGGGCTCAACCGCCTGGTGAGCAGCCGGGTGGTCAGGAGTCTCATAAATGAAGGGAAGTCCAAGAAGCAGGACCTCCTGTACTTTGCGACCTAGGCGCTGTCCCAAAATCCCTGCCCTGCACCTGCAATCTTTAGACAGGTCCCTGGAGGGAGGCGAACCACGGCCTAGAAAGCGCGCAGCGGCGCGCTGAAGGAGGTGTTGATATGGTCATGGAAGGGGTCAAGACGCTGCTTCAGCCGCATCCTCTGCCAAACTTTGTGGAGACACCCTTCGTCCAGAGCGTCGTCGAGCGCGGCCTGACGTATATCGCCGCGGGCTTCCCCATCCACTTTCGGGGCGCCTCGGGCACGGGGAAGACGACTCTGGCCATGCACGTGGCCAGCAAGCTGGGCCGCCCCGTGGTCATGATCCACGGGGACGAGGAGTTCTCCACCTCGGACCTGGTGGGCAGCAAGGACGGGTATCGGACACGGAGAGTCATAGATAACTTCATCCACTCGGTCTTGAAGACGGAGGAGGATG
>JACQUH010000187.1 GCA_016210375.1 Chloroflexota bacterium | reverse complement strand
TCGCCGGCCACTGCCTCACCGAGGGCGTGGAGGCCTGGCTGAAGGCCCACCCCGAAGGCAGCGCGTGAAATAGTTGAATCGGTGTGATGCGGCAAAGCCGCATCACACCGATTCAACTACACTCTCTCCCTTCTGGTGCGGGAAGGGGCAGTCAGCAGGCGGTCAGGCGATGCGCTTTTTTCGCACGGGCGCCAGCTCCACCGGCTGGCCAGCGGCATCCAGCAGCCCGGGGCTGCGCTCCCCTCGGATGGCGGCGGCGTCAACGGTGCACCGCTTCACCCCCTTCAGGGATGGCAGCTCATACATGATGTCCAGCAGGGTGCCCTCAATGATGGTGCGTAACCCTCTGGCCCCCGTTTTCTGCTTCAGCGCCTCCTCAGCCGTGGCCTCCAGGGAGTCCTGGGTAAAGGCCAGCTCCACGCCGTCCAGTCCAAAGAGGTGCTGGTACTGCTTGACCAGGGCGTTCCTGGGCTGGGTGAGCACCTGGACCAGGGCCTCTTTGTCCAGGGAGTCCAGGGTCACTACCACAGGCAAGCGGCCAATGAACTCCGGTATAAAGCCGTACTGGAGCAGGTCGTCGGTGGTGACGTGGCGCAGCACCTCGCTGACGCCATCTGCGTCCTGCCGCGACGCCTTGAATCCGATGGCCCGCCTGCCCAGGGAGAGGCGCTTCTCTATGATCGCGTCCAGCCCTTCAAAGCTGCCACCGCAGATGAACAGGATGCCATCGGTCTTGATCTGAAGGAACTCCTGGTGAGGGTGCTTGCGTCCGCCCTGGGGCGGCACGTTGGCGATGGTGCCCTCAATGATTTTCAGGAGGGCCTGTTGCACGCCTTCGCCAGAGACATCCCGGGTGATGGAGGGGTTGGGTCCCTTGCGGGCAATCTTGTCTATCTCGTCAATGTAGATAATGCCGCGCTCCGCCTTGGCGATGTCGTAGTCCGCGGCGTGGATAAGGCGAAGGAGGATGTTCTCCACGTCCTCACCCACGTAGCCCGCCTCGGTGAGGGAAGTGGCATCGCTAATGCTGAAGGGGACGTCCAGGATGCGGGCAAGGGTCTGGGCCAGCAGGGTCTTGCCGCATCCGGTGGGTCCGACCATGAGGATGTTGCTCTTCTGCACCTCCACCCCGTCGGCCCTGCCGCTGCCCGTGGTACGCTTGTAGTGGTTGTACACCGCCACACTGAGAAGCTTCTGCGCCCGCTCCTGGCCTATGACATACTCCCCCAGCAGCCGGTGGATCTCCCGGGGGACCATGCTCTGCGCAGAGTCCTTGCCCGGGTGGGGCGACGGCGCCTCTTCCGCCACAATGCGCTCACACACAGAAACGCACTGGTCACAGATAAAGACATTGTTCGGCCCACGGATCAGGCGCTTTACCTGGCTCTGGGCCTTTCCGCAGAAGGAGCACAGGTACTGCTGTGGACGAGTCCCCTCGTTTGCCATGCTACAAGACCTCTGCCTGCTGCTGATTCTGTTCGCCGCCGGCTGGCCAGGAGCTACAGGACGCTGGCAGGGCGGGCGCATCAAACCTGGATCGTGCCGGGCGGCAGCTCAACCTGGCGTTTCGTTGCCAAGGGCGCGTGGTCAGGACACTACTGCTTGGCAGCCTTGCCGTTCTTCTCTCCCCCTCTGCCGTACAGCACCTCGTCAATAATGCCGTACTCCTTGGCCTGGTCGGAGTTGAGGTAGTAGTCCCGGTCCGTGTCCCTGGCGATCTTTTCGTAGGGCTGGTTGGTGTTCTCGGAGAGGATGGTGCGGATAATATCCTGCATGCGCAGGATCTCCCGGGCGGCGATCTCAATATCCGCCGCCTGGCCCTGGGCGCCGCCGATGGGCTGGTGCATGTGGATGGTGGCGTTGGGCAGGGCGTACCGCTTCCCCCTGGTGCCAGCGCACAGGAGCACCGTGGCCATGCTAGCAGCCATGCCCACGCAGATGGTGGAGACATCGGGCTTGATGAGCTGGATGGTGTCGTAGATGGCCAGGCCGGAGCTTATGACTCCCCCGGGGCTGTTGATATAGAGGTGGATGTCCTTCTCCGGGTCCTCCCGGTCCAGGTACAGGAGCTGCGCCATGACCAGGTTGGCCACAGGGTCAGAGATGGCCGTTCCCAGGAAGACGATGCGTTCCCTGAGGAGCAGCGAGTAGATGTCAAAGGCCCGCTCTCCCCGCGCGGAGGTCTCAATGACCATGGGGATGATGTCTCTGGCCCTTTCGGGGATCTTAGGAATTTCCAGCATTGCCAGTCCCTCCTGGACTACTCTCCTGGGCTGGCGTCTCGGGCGCCAGCGCTGATGAACCAACGGTTTCTCCCGTGGCAATGGCCACCAGCCGCTGGATGGCCTTGCGCCTGTTTAGAATGGACGACAGGGAGCTGCGGGCGCTCGGCGTGCCCAGCTCGCGGCGCATGGCCTTCTCCCTGTTGCCCGCGTCGCTTACCAGGTCGCTAATCTCCTCATCTATCTCCTCCTCCGTGGCCTGGATGCCCTCCAGCTCCGCCACCTTGTTCAAGGCGTACACCCGTGTGATCCGGTCTAGGGCGGCCTTCTTGGCCTCTTCGCGGTGCTGCTCCTCCGTGCGGCCAACAGCAGACAGGTACTGGTCCACCGTCACCCGCTGACGCTTCAGCGTCTGCTGCTCCTCTTCCAGGATATGGATCGCCTCGTGCTCCACGAGCATGGGCGATACCTCCACCGTGGCGCGGCCCACCAGCTCCTGCACCACGCTCTCCTCATGCCGTTGGCGCGCCTCTTGCTCCTTGCGCTGAAGAAGTCTGTCGCGCAAGCTCTTCTTAAGAGCTTCCAGGCTCTCATAGCCCGCGCCGACGCCCTTGGCAAACTCGTCGTCCAGGTCTGGCAGCAGCTTGGCCTTGACCTCCTTCACCGTAACGTGGAAGGTACACGCCTTGCCCGCCAGCGCTGGGTCCCGGTAGTCTTCGGGCACACTCAGCGTGAACTCCCGAGGCTCCCCGACCGTTGCGCCGACCAGGGCCTCGGCGAACCCGTTGACTGGTATGATGCTCCCTTCTGTCAAGTAGAAGACCACGGCGTTCTGGTCCGTGACCACCTTGCCGTCCACCTCGCCCCTGGCATCCATGGTCACCTGGTCGTCCAGGGCCACAGGGCGCTCCACTGGCCCCCAGGGGGCGGAAGTATACCGAACGTCCTCCAGCATCTTGTCCGCCTCCTCCTCCGTCACCTGAACAGGATCAGCAGGGATGTGTATCTCTCGGTAGGCGTTGAGAGTCACCTTGGGAAGCAGCGGCACAGTGGCCTTCAGGACCACGCTTGGCTCCCGCTGCGTCACCTCCACCCTGGGAACGCCGCCCTGCTCTATCCCCTCCGCCTTCACGGCGTCTTCCACTGCCACGGGGATAAAGAACTCTATGGCCTCCTCCAGCATGGCCTCCTCCCCCACCAGGCGCTGGACGATACTCCTGGGGGCCTTCCCCTTGCGGAAGCCGGGGACATTGATGCGCTGGACAAGGCGGCGATAGGCGCGGTCGTAGTATGGGGTGAGGTCTCCCTCTTCCGCCTGGATACTCAGGGTGACCTCTTGGTTCTCCAGCAGTTCCTTGGTTACCTTCAAAGCGGCTCTCTCCACTCACACACAGGGCAGGCGCACTGGCTAAGGCACCGTAAGAGCTAGTGCTTGCCTGCCCCGGCACGAATCTTGCTATGAATTATAGCACGGCTTTTCTTCAAGGGGAGGCACTCTTGAGGCTCCCCGAGTCTATTAGTGTTTTGACCGGATGACTGCACCCTGATGGTCATTTGCAAAACAATCTGCCGATTGGGTTCCGACCCACCCCCCTCTGGCTCCCCCATCCCTAAGGGGAAGGGGGAGAAGATAGGTTTGAATCGGTGTGATGCGGCAAAGCCGCATCACACCGATTCTTCAGATGATCGTCCCCCCTCCTCCCAGGAGAGGGGGACCGCAGGGGGAGAGGTTGGGACAGATGCGTCTGGGCGCAGGCTACTCCAACAGGGAAGCCAGGAAGCCGGGGGGCACGGCCTTTGCCAGCAACTCAGCGTAACGCTCTATCTTCTCCGGGTAGTGGATGGTTGCATCGTCAAAGAGGGTCTCGGCGGTCGTGGCAACCTCCAGAGTGGTGGCCTGCACCAGCACCAGGGGCACTTCCTCCTCCTGGGCCTCGTATTCCACGTACTGGAGGGGCTTGTGGCCGCCCGTGAGCACCAGGCAGCGCGTCGGCGTGTGCAGAGCGGCCATCTGTATGTCCGGGCGGTCGCCCCGGACGATGACGGCCTTGGAGCTGCGCTGGCTGAAGTAGTGGACGCCCCAGTCCACCACGTTGCCGCCAATCATCAGGTGGTCTACAAGCTGGCCCCCCTTCTCGTGTCCCAGGATGATACGGCCCTGCAAGTGGCGGGCGAGGTCCTCCACCGAGACCCCCAGCAACTGGCGGTCTTCCGGTATGGTAGCCACGACCAGGATGCCAGCGTCGTGCAGGGGAGAAAGGAAGGCCCCCTCCAACTGGTGGCGCTGATACTGGGGGACGCTGTTGACGAGCACGCCGGCAAGGCGCGGGCCGAAGGCGCGGGCGGCCTCAATGATAGCTGCGGAGGTGAGAGAGGCCTGGGGACGGACCACCAGGACGACGCGGGCGTCCAGGGCAGCGGCCAGCTCCTGGGCGTGGGACGAGGGTTGGCCTGAGGCGGTGGTCAGGGATGGGCCATCCACGATGACCGGTGAGGCATCGTGAGAAGCGGCCTGCACGGCCGCTTGGACCTGGACGATGGCCCCCACGGAGAGGGGCTGGGCCTCGTGGCCTGGGGCCACCGCTACCGGGGAGACGGTGTGGGGGCCGCCGCCCTGGATGCGCTGATAGAAGGCGGCGTCCGGGTCCGCTGCCCCGGGCCCAGGTGGAGAGACAGCGAGGGCCTTCAGCAGAGCGGGGGCCAAACCTCCGCGCTGGAGCAGCAGGGCGAGGCCGGCGCAGAAGGCGGTCTTGCCTTCCCCAGGCTGGAGGGAGGTGACAAGAATGGTGCCCATGGTTGCTCCTCGTAAGACGCCCCAGGGGGCGGCTTTGTTCCCGCAAGAAAACGCCGTCGCCCGGGGGAGGCGACGGCGTGGAAATTCGTGGAGCGGAAGACGGGATTCGAACCCGCGACCCTCTCCTTGGCAAGGAGATGCTCTACCACTGAGCCACTTCCGCCAGCCTGGCACGGAGTCTGAGCTGCCAGGTGCCGCGGGTCAGAGTCGAACTGACGACACCGGCTTTTTCAGAGCCGTGCTCTACCACTGAGCTACCGCGGCGTGTCTTTCATACTACTAAGGGTGGGTGGGGGTGTCAAGGCAAGCAGGACGGCGACGTTTGAAGTTGAGGCGGCGGGTAGGTAGAATGGGAGCAGGCCGAAGTGGCGGAACGGTAGACGCGGCGGTCTCAAAAACCGCTGGGGTAGCCACTCCCCGTGTGGG
>JACQUH010000162.1 GCA_016210375.1 Chloroflexota bacterium | reverse complement strand
TGTTTCAGGCCAAAGGAGTCTTGCACCAGCAGCGGCCACACCGCCCCCATGCCCCCGTGGGACAGCCCGTGGATGGGCAAGACCAGCCACAAGAAAGGCGTGTTGGGCAGCATTATGAGCGCGAGGATGCCAAAGCACTGCAAAAGGAGGCTCAGGCCCAGAACATGCTTGACGGAAAAGCGTTCTGTCAGGTAGCCAAAGATCAGTTTGCCCACCATGCCGATAACCGCTACCATGCTCAGGTAGAGCGTCGCCTGGCCCAGGGACAGGCCCACGTTCTGGAGGTGCGGCACAATCTGCGATAGCACCGCCTGGTAGGCGAAGGTGCCTGCAAACATGGCAAAGGTGATGGCATAGAAGGACCGGCTCCTCAGCGCCTCTCTCACCGTAGCACCCCGGATAGCTGCCTCGGCCTCCCGATCCCCTGCCGCTACATTGATAGTCTGAGACCCATTATCCCTGACGCTGGCAACATCCTGACTTCCGGGCGTCCTCTCGTGGATGACGAGGGCGCTGATCAGAGCAATAGCCCCGGCTAGGATGCCCACAGAGGCGTAGCTCCACTGCCAGCTCGCCGAGACCACGAGAAACCCTGTCAGGACTGGCATGGTGAAACCGCCGAAGTTCGCCCCCATGGCAGTTATCCCCATCATCCTGCCGCGAGTGCGGGGGAACCAGATGCCCACCAGTCGCGCGCCAGGCAGCATGGCCGCCCCAGGAAACCCAGCGAACTGGAGGATGCTCAGGGCGTACAGTTGCCACAGGTCCGTGATGAAAGGCCGCAGCAGGAAGCTGATGCTCAGGAGGACCAGGGACAACGAGACCACCAGCCGGGCGCCGTACCTGTCCATGGCGCGGCCAATGAGGGGCGCGGTGAGCCCACCCATGGCGGAGAAGGAAAGAGCGACGTTAATCTCCGTGCGGCTCCATCCGAACTCCTCCGCCAGAGGCTTCACAAACACGCCAAAGGAGTACTGCCCTCCCCCAATGGCGACGCCCATGGAGGCGAAGACCACCGCCAGCACGGCCCATCCATAGCTAAGGCGGCCGACCTTTGCGCCTGCGAGTGTGGTGTCTACTCGCAACGAGATGTCCTCCCGAAGTATTCGTGACCCAGCCTGGCCCCGGCTAGCGGTTCCCCCTTATTGTACGCCATGGATCCTGGGGCTGGGCAAACGGCGGGAAGGCGCGGGCCCGACTGCACGGGGATGGTATCCATGTCCCCCGATTGAAGTCGGGGGTTAGGGGACTATCCCATAACGGCTCTCTACACCCCAGCCTGTAGAGCCTGCCAGGAGCAAGGCCGAAGGGCTGGGGCATGATGCCGCCCCCTTATGGTCATTGAACAATAATGATGCCAATGAGACCCGACCTCTCCCCGTATGGTTCCCCTCTCCTGGGAGGAGCGGGGGAGGATATTCCGAAGAATCGGTGTGAAGCGGCCTTGCCGCATTACACCGATTCAAACCTATACTCTCCCCCTTCCCGTGCGGGAAGGGGGAGATACGAGCCTCCCCCTCTCCCTTTAGGAGAGAGGGATAAGAGGGGGTGAGGTCTACTTTCGCAGCAATGACATTTTCAAAGTCACTTTGTTTAACCAATGGCCATCAGTGCCAGGTCACGCTAGTCGCCCCTCCCGAGCAAACGGACCCCCTTTTCCCGTGCTTGCAGAAGCAACCCCAAGCCATTACGATAGACCTGCTTGGCTACCCTGATTCTCTTATGCATCCACCAAAGTGAGGACATATGACCACACAAGACCAGTTCGGCGCCAGGAGCACGCTCAAGACCTCCGAGGGCGACCTGACCTACTACCGCCTGGGCCGCCTTGAGGACATGGGCGTCGCTGCCCTGGGCCGGATGCCCTTCTGCATCCGTATCGTCCTGGAATCCCTACTGCGCAACGTGGATGGCACGCTGGTGACGGAGGAGGATGTCCTTTCCGTGGCCAGGTGGGACCCCAGGAACATGCCAAGGAAGGAGGTCCCCTTCATGCCCTCCCGGGTCCTCATGCAGGACCTGACGGGCGTGCCCGCCATTGTAGACCTGGCCAGCATGCGCTCTGCCATGCAGCGCCTGGGCGGAGACCCCAGGCGCGTCAACCCCCTGGTGCCGGTGGACCTGGTTATTGACCACTCCGTGCAGGTGGACTACTTCGGCACCTCCAACTCTTTCTCCTTGAACGTGGCCCGGGAGTACGAGCGCAACACCGAGCGGTACGGCCTCCTGCGCTGGGCCCAGCAGGCCTTCCAGAATACCCGTATCGTGCCGCCGGGAACAGGCATCTGCCACCAGGTCAACCTGGAGTACCTCTCCAGCGTCGTCAGCATCCGGAAGAAGGGGCGGTCCAACGTGGCCTTGCCGGATACCCTGGTGGGCATGGACTCCCATACCACCAGGGTCAACGGCCTGGGCGTCCTGGGCTGGGGCGTCGGCGGCATTGAGGCGGAGGCCGTCATGGTGGGGCAACCTTACTACATGCTCATGCCCCCCGTGGTGGGGGTCAAGCTCACGGGCGCGCTGCGCGACGGCGTCACCGCCACCGACTTGGTGCTCACGGTGACCCAGATGCTGCGCAGGCATGGCGTCGTTAACAAGTTCGTGGAGTTCTACGGGCCCGGCATGGAGCGCCTGCCCGTGGCAGACCGCGCCACCATCTCCAACATGTGCCCCGAGTACGGGGCCACCGCCGGCCTCTTCCCCGTGGACGACGAGACGCTGAGCTACCTGCGGGGCACTGGCCGCGACCCTCGGCACGTCCGCATGGTGGAGGAGTACTGCAAGGCCCAAAACCTCTTCCACACTGAGGGCGCTCCAGAACCGGAGTACAATGAGCGCCTGGAACTGGACATGTCCACGGTGGAAGCCAGCCTGGCCGGCCCGTCGCGGCCCCAGGACCGGGTGGCCCTGGGCGGCATGAAGAGCGCCTTCCAGGCAAGCCTGGCGGGCGCCTTCAAGAAGACTGGTCCCGCCGGGACCGGCTCCGCTACCGCCGTGGCTGGGCGGCCCGGCGTGCCTATCACCATTGGCAATCAGGAGGTGGCCCTGGACCACGGCTCCGTGATCATCGCCGCTATCACAAGCTGCACCAACACCTCCAACCCCTCCGTGATGATCGGCGCGGGCCTCCTGGCCAAGAACGCCGTGGAGCGCGGCCTGGACAGCAAGCCCTGGGTGAAGACCAGCATGGCCCCAGGCTCCCAGGTGGTGGACGACTACCTGGAAAAATCCGGTCTGCTGCCCTATCTGGAGGCCCTGGGCTTCCACATCGTCGGCCACGGCTGCACCTCCTGCATCGGCAACAGTGGCCCCCTGCCAGAGGTGGTGGCCAATGCAGTCAACCAGTACGACATCGTCTCCGCCGCCGTGATAAGCGGCAACCGCAACTTTGAAGCGCGCGTGCATCCCAACGTCAAGGCCAACTACCTCGCCTCTCCCATGCTGGTGGTTGCCTTCGCCATCGCGGGCCGGGTAGACATTGACCTGGACAAAGACCCCCTGGGGCACGACCCCAACGGCCAGCCAGTGTACCTCCGCGACATCTGGCCTTCCCAGGAGCTGATAAAGAGCACCGTCACCAGCTCCCTGAACCCCAGCATGTTCAAACGCCGGTACGCCGCCGTCTTTGAAGGCGACGAGCGGTGGCGCAACCTGCCCGTCCCTTCCGGCGACCTGTACGCCTGGGACACTGCCTCCACCTATGTCAAGGAGCTCCCCATCTTTGAGGACTTCCCTGCGTCGCCTGCGCCCCACAAGGACATCGCCGGCGCTCGCGTGCTGGCCGCCCTGGGGGACTCGGTGACCACCGACCACATCTCTCCGGCGGGGGACATTGACCTGAACAGCCCCGCTGGGCAGTACCTCCAGTCCCGGGGCATTCAGAAGCGCGACTTCAACACCTACGGAGCGCGCCGTGGCAACGATGAGGTGTTGACCCGCGGCACCTTCGCGAACATCCGCTTGAAGAACGCCCTGGTGCCAGGGGGCAAGGAGGGCTGGTACACCCTCCACCTGCCCGACAAGAGGGAGACCAGCATCTACGAGGCGTCCATGCAGTACCAGAAGGATGGGGTGCCGCTGATCATCCTGGGAGGCAAGGAGTACGGCTCTGGCAGCTCCCGGGACTGGGCGGCCAAAGGCCCGCACCTGCTGGGCGTCAAGGCCGTCATCGTGGAGAGCTTTGAGCGCATCCACCGCACGAACCTCATCGGCATGGGCGTGTTGCCCATGACGTTCATGGACGGCCAGAGCCGGGCGTCCCTGGGACTGACCGGCTACGAGAGCTATGACATCCGGGGCATTGCCGGCGACCTGCGGCCCGGGGTGGCGATGGACGTAACCGCCACCAGAGAGGATGGCACGAAGGTCGCCTTCAAGGCCCTGGCGCGCCTGGACACCCCCGTGGAGGTGGAGGTCTACCGCCACGGCGGGGTGCTCCAGTACGTGGTGCGTCAGATGCTCAGCGGGAAGTAGGGGCACGGCGTGCCCCTGGGTTGCCACTAAGGGACTATCTCAAAACCCATCTGGCGCCGCCCCCTGACGGTGATTCACAAAATAATCTGCCAGTTGGGTCCTGACCTAACCCCCTCTAGCTCCCCCTTCTCGCACGGGAAGGGGGAGAAGATTGGATTGAATCGGTATGATGCGGCTCTGACGCATCATACCGATTCCTGAGTTCATCGTCCCCCTCTCCGATGCGGAGAGGGGGACTACAGGGGGAGAGGTCAGAACCACAATGCACAGGTATTTGGTCAATGACCATTAGGGGGCGGCATGATGCCCCAGCCTTCAGGCCGGCGTGCAGAAAGCCGTTTTGAGGTAGTTGCTAACGGAGAGCAAAAGGATGGCCCAGCGTTATTGGGCCGCCTGTTTGCCATGATGCCTCGTGTCCCCCTGGACAAAACGCTTGTGACTGAGGTGCAGCATGGCTGCCGAGCGGCGAGTTGCTACAAAGCTGACCCTAACCCCTCACCAGACCAAGGTCTTGCAGGAGGCTGCCCATCTCCTTGATCTGGATGCCAGGAAGCTCCTGGACATCCTGATCAGCAACATTGCACTGCCCCTCGCCCAGGCCAGGGAAGCTGCCCTTCGTGCTTCCTTGGGGGAGGAATACAATGGCGAGGAGGCGATCCCTCCCTATGACTGGCAACCAGGAGAGTTAGAAAAGGGCACTCCTGTCCGCTATGTCCCTGGCAAAGGCTTCATGGTGGAGGAGTAGCCTTGTTGCGCCCCTTTGCAATTGGCGATGTTCTTATTGCTAACGTCCCTGTTCGCCGACCGCTCGGCCATGAGCAAGAGGGACTTCGCCCCGTTATCATAGTAGGCATTCCAGACCTTTTGGCCCTTCCCCGTTTTCCAATGTTGCTCGTTATCCCTCTCACAAGCGATAGGGGCCAGCCTTGGAGCAGTCGCCGCCTCTACCCGCAATTGCCGAAGGAAGCTGCTGGTTTGGATGCCGATTCCATTGCGCTTCTTGACCAGCTTTGCGCCCTGGATCCCTCACGTTTCCTCCGCTTTCTCGGCAAACTAAGTGGAGAGCACTTACGCGCTATCCGCGAAGGCTTGCGGCAAATCCTCGCCTTTGATGACCATTGAGTCCAGGGCAATCCATGAATGAAGAAGGGGGAGTGCGGATGCACTCCCCCTTCTTGCCTAGCTGCTCTCTACCACAGGATCGTCATCACGTACTCCGGCGGGAGCTCCCCGTCAGTCAATGACCTTTATCCTCAGCCAGCGGCCCCAGAAGTAGACGGGCACAAAAAGGCCTGCCCGGAGCACCATCCCGATGACGTTGGCCCAGGCAGAGCCCAGCGGGCCAACCCCCATGGGATGGGAGAGCAGCCACGCCGCAGGCAGCTCAATAGCGACCAGGGCGATGAAGGTTACGATCGTCACCGTCACTGTATCGCCTGCGACGTTGAAGGACTGCTGGAAGACCACCCCTATTCCCATGAAGACGGCTGCCAGGCCCAGGATTCGCAGCCAGTCCGCTGTCAAGTCCACCACCGCGGGATCCTGGGTGAAGGGCATGACCATAAGGACCGGAATAAGCAGGAGGAGGGCGGCAACCACGAGTTTCATAGCGGCTGCAAATAGCAGCGCCCAGCCGACGGACTGCCGCGCCCGCTCTGGCCTCCCCGCTCCCAGGTTCTGGCCCACCATGATCCCGGACGCCTGGGCTATGCCCATGCTTCCAAAGTTGGCCAGCATCTCCATGCGGCGCGTCAGGCCAAAGGCGGCCAGGGCAACGACCCCAAAGGGCGCGACGACCCACAGGAGGACCAACTGGGAGATGGCGCGCTCGGTGCCGCCCAGGGAGGCAGGCGCGCCGATCTTCAGCATCCGGCCCATCACAGGATAGTCCAGGTGAAAACCACGCAGGGTGAGCCGCAGGTATGAACCGCCTCGGAATAGGACCCAGAAGTTGATGCCGGCCCCTACCAGTTGGGCCAACAGATTGGAAAGGGCCGCGCCGGCAAGGCCAAAGGCCGGTAGCCCAAACCAGCCGAACATGAAGAACGGCGTCACAACAATGTGAATTACACGGGTCACGGTGGTGGACTTGAGCGGGGTAAACACATCCCCCGTAGATTGCAGGACGGCAGTGCTCGCCATGCGGAACGACATGCCCGCAATCCCGATGAACTGGATGCGCATATAGAGGGCAGCCTCGGCCTGGACCGCGCCGGCGCCAATGAACCGGATCAGCATGTCCGTCAGCAACAGGCCAAGGATAACGAGCAACACGGCATAGGCGCCTGTGAGGACAAAGGCCTGAAGGGCGATGTGGTTGGTCAGGCGCATATTGCCTGCTCCCACTGCCCTGGTGATCATCGCCCTCGTAGCCTGGTCCAGCCCCTGGCGGGCCATCTGTCCGAACTGGGTGAAGGTCTGCGCCACCCCCAGGCCTGCAAGGGCATGGAATCCCCCCGGCAATCGGCCTGCCCACACCATGTCAACCAATTGGTCAAGGATGCCCAGCACACCCTCCACCACCTGGGGCCATGCCAGGTGCCACAGGTGCCTGCGGATGCTGCCGGTGGTCAGGTCCCGGTAGGATCGCCCCCCCTGCCCGCCCATCCCCCCAAGCGCGGTTTCTCCGTGGGGAGGAGGCCCCGCATCATCGGCGATGACAACGCCGGCCTGCGACGTGTGCAGCCCACCTTCTGCACCGTCCTCGCGCCCATGGGCCCCTGGCCTCACAGGCTGGGTTGCCGTCGAACTGGGGAGATCCGGCTCCAACGACATAGGATCTCCTCCTCTTCCTCTTCACGCCGCAATGCCTCACGGGCACGCGGCGATAAGTTTTCAGGAACCATCTACGGCTGGCTCGCCGAAGACAAGGGCCTTCGCCCGGCAGGGCGCCGGGGCAACGGGGACGGACCGAAAGGGCCGTCCCCTCCGTGGGAGAAACGATCCCAGGAGGTTCACCAAAGTATTGTCAGCACGTACTCTGGCGGGAACTCCCCGTCCTGAATCGGCTGATCGGGTTCCACGCCGAACTCCCGCAAGACAAAGTAGAGCTGCCGCAGGTGCTGCACGGCGTGGCCTGTGGTCACGTCCAGGCGCTCCGAGGCGCTGCGGTCATCGGAGCCACGGGGGCCCATGCGCGCCAGGACCCGCGGGTTCTCGGCGGCTGCCCACCGCTCGTACTCCTCTACCGATTGCTTTCCATAGTCGGCAACCGCCTGGAAGCTGGTGAAAGAGCGGCCAGGGGCGTCATCCATAGCAGCGTACTGGCCCCTGGACAGCCCCCGGACGGAGTTCAGCGTCACCGAAAAAATGTGGTAGGTAAACTCCCGCATGGGCCGCTCCCGGTCGGGGGCGCTCCAGTCTAGCTTGTCATCGGGCATCTGGCGCACGGCCCGCTCCACCGCCTTCAGCACCCGGCCCAGCAATGGCACCGTCACCTCCGGGGGCCTCTCCTGGATCCTGAGGCCCAGGCCGAGGGCATCGTTCAACTGGCGCGGGTTGAAGCCATTAACCACGCGGTCGCCGATCTTCGTCACCGGCACCGCCCGAAATCCCAGGGCCCGCAGCTCCTCCAGGGCACCGGGATGGTTCTCAATGTCCCGCTCAACGTATGCCACGTGGTTCTGCGAAAGAAACTCTTTCGTCCGGGCACAGGTGGCTCAACCCTTGCGGGCGTAGACCTTGACCTCATGTCTGGCTGCGGTCATGTCGCACCTCCGCTGCTTGACGCTTTCTCCAGGCCCAAGCCTTCCAAACAGGCATGATAGTACCCTGCCTTGGGCCTGGAGAAACAAGACTCTTGGGGCAGCTTCCCGGATAAAAGCCGGGTCGCCACGGTCAAACCCATGACATATCCGTCATGGTCAAGGGCATGTTACAGGACAGCTATGGACTTGTAAAGGCAATGGGGAAGTCCGCTCTATATGCCTGAGGGTGGCCTTCAATCCCCCCGACTAATGGTCTTGGAGATAATAGATGTTCAGTTCAACCCCCCGACTAAAGACGGGAGTTGGCTGCATTCCAAACCTGGCACTTCAGTGCCAGGCGGAGTCGGTTATTTAGTCAATGACCTAAAGTCGGGGGGTTGTGAACACTGAACCTGGCACTTAAGGCCATTGAACAAGGGTAAAGTCCCGTTTTAGCCACCGATTTAGCTTTGGAGTAGCTTGAGTAAACTCTTCACCTGTTCTGCGACCGAGAGACGCCGATGATTATAGCGCCAGACATACTCTGCCAGGTAGAGAGGC
>JACQUH010000161.1 GCA_016210375.1 Chloroflexota bacterium | reverse complement strand
CTATATAACCTAACCCCCTCTGGCTCCCTCCTTCGTCCCGATTCCATCGGGACTCAGGACAGGCTCTTCCCGCACGGGAAGGGGGAGAAGATTGATTTGAACGGGTGGGATGCGACGGAGCCGCATCCCACCCGTTCTTCTAGTTCCCTTGCCCAGGGGTGCTCGCCATCCTGCGCTCGCCCCTATAGGATTTCAGGATTCTTTCAGGGGCGCTGGACGGTTGTTCAGGCGACCGTCAGGGCAGGTGGTGCACTCTCGGTGAGTGTGGCTCATAGTGGCCCCAGAATGTGGTCGGGAGTAAACGCAGGGTAACAAGCATGTACGACCCGCTGGAACTGGTGGAACGCAGCTCTGATGCGGCCTTTGTCATAGATGGCATCCTGGGCATTATGGGCTGGAACGCCCGCGCCGAGGCCCTGCTGGGTATCTCTAGCCGGGAGGCGGTCAACGCGACCTGCTACGGCTTGCTGGACGGAGTGACGGAGGAGGGGCAGTCCATCTGCGGCCCACGGTGCGCGGCCACCCGCTGCTTCCGAGCCGACGCTCCCTTCACCCACGGGCGCATGGTGGTTAACGTGGCTGGGGACCGCCGCGTGACCTTGCAGGTGAGCACAATCGTTCTCCCCGGGCCACTGGAGCAGGGCACGCCCAAAGCCATCGTCTTTCTGCGCCCGCTGGACGTTCTCGCTCCGGCGACTCCTTCCGAGGCTGTTAGCCTCAAGGTCTTCACCCTGGGAGCGCTCCGGCTCCAGCTTGGTTCCAGAGAGGTCCCCTGGCGGTCATGGCCTCGCCGGCAGGCGGTCGCCCTCCTGAAGGTCCTGGTGAGCCGCCGGGGGCGTCCCGTCCACCGGGATGCCTTGGTGGAAGCCCTGTGGCCCGGCGTTGACCCCTGGGAGGGCGTCAGGCGCCTCAAGGTGGTGGTGCACGCCCTGCGTCGCGGCCTGGAGCCGCACCTGGAGGCTGCCAGCAGCTCCACCTTTGTGGTGACCGAGGGAGAGTGCTACTGCCTTCCCAAGGGGCCGCACCTGTGGGTGGATGCCGATAGGTTTCAGGAGCTGGCGCTGGCGGGGGACCAGGCTATGGGACCGGGGCAGCTTCAGGAGGCCCTGGCCCTCTACCAGGCGGCCAGGACTCTGTACCGGGGCGAGTATCTGGAGCAGGACCTGTACAACGACTGGGTGGCCCTTGAGCGGGAGCGCCTCCAAGAGCTGTACCTTTCCCTACTGTCTAAGATGGCATCCCTCTACAGGGTCCAGGGGTCCCTCCAGCAAGCCATTGAGGCGTGCCAGGCGGCCATTGCTGTGGACCCCTGCCGGGAGAGCGTCCACCGGCTTTTCATGTTCTGCCTCGGACAGGCAGGCCGCCGTGCGGAGGCGCTGCGTCAGTTCGGCGTATGCCGGGAGGTGTTGCGCCGGGAGCTGGGTGTGGAGCCGATGCCCGAGACCGCGGCGCTCTATGATCGCATCCTGCGTGGCTCTCTGACCTCAGTCGCTGCAAGCTGATTGCACTTCGCCCCTTCTCGTTCTCCTGTAACTCGCCTGTAACCGCCCTGTGACATCATTCCCCTTATGCAAGAGCAGGAGACGCCCGTAGGCCCCGCCATGTCCCTTCCTGGCCAGCCTACGTCCTTCGTCATACGGCTATGGCTGGAGCACAGCCCCCAGGGTGCAGAGTGGCGGGGGCACGTTACCCACGTGCAGGACCAGGCCGAGGCCTACTTTCGGGACTTCAGCGTGCTGTTGGACTTTTTGGGCCGCCACTCCGGTGCCAGGGTACCGCTCCAACCTGGAGGGGCGAGGGCAGACCTGGCCTCCCAAACCGGTTGATCCCATTGCCTCGGGGCAAGGAGACGGTATGAGTCAAGAAGGGTTTTCCAGGCGTACGTTCCTGAAGCTGACAGGGGGAGCCGCTGTCGGCATCGCGGCGGCAGGCGCCGCCGAGGAGTTGGGCATACAGTCTGCCCTGGCCTCCCGCACGCTGGTGCCTTTGGAGCAACTGGTGAACCCCCTGGAGCTATACCCTAACCGGGGGTGGGAGCAAGTGTACCGCGACCAGTACGCCTACGATAGCACCTTCACCTACGTCTGCGCCCCCAATGATACCCACAACTGCCGCATGCGCGCCTTCGTGAAGGCGGGCGTCGTCCTGCGGGCGGAGCAGAACTACGACTCCCAGCGGGTAAAAGACCTGTATGGCAACCAGTCCTCACGGCACTGGAACCCCCGAGGCTGTGGCAAGGGCTACACGATGCACCGCCGCGTCTATGGCCCCTACCGCCTGAAGTATCCCATCGTCCGCAAGGGCTGGAAGGAGTGGGCCGACGCTGGCTTCCCATCCCTGTCGGATAACCCCGCTCTTCGGGACACGTACAGGTTCAACAGCCGTGGCACCGACACCTTTGTGCGGGTCACCTGGGACCAGGCCTTTGACTACATGGCCCGGGCGGCGGTGGCGGTTGCCCAGACCTACAGCGGCGAGGCGGGCAAGGCCCGTCTGTCCAGGGACGGCTATCAGCCAGAGATGATCGCCGAGACCAAGGGGGCTGGCACCCGCACCATGAAGTTCCGTGGGGGCATGGGCCTCCTGGGCGTCATGGGCAAGTACGGAATGTACCGCGTCAACAACATGATGGCCATCCTGGATACCCGCATCCGGGGCGTCAGCCCCGATGAGGCCTTGGCCGGCCGCAACTGGTCCAACTACACCTGGCACGGCGACCAGGCCCCCGGCCATCCCTTTGTCCACGGCCTCCAGACCTCCGACTGCGACTTCAACGATCTCCGGAACACCAAGCTACACATCCAGTGCGGCAAGAACCTGGTGGAAAACAAAATGCCGGAGAACCACTTCTTTAACGAGATCATGGAGCAGGGCGGCAAGATCGTCGTCATCACGCCGGAGTACAGCCCACCCGCAACGAAGGCGGACTACTGGCTCTCCGTGCGCCCCGGCCTGTCGGATACCGCCGTCTTCCTGGGCGTTACAAAGCTCATCATGGACAACGGGTGGCATGACGAGGCATTCGTCAAGCAGTTCACCGACTTCCCCATGCTGGTTCGCACGGATACCCTGGTCCGTCTGAAGGCGAGCGAGGTGTTTCCTGGCTACAGGCCCGGCCTGGCCAAGGACGGCCCCAGCTTCACTATCCAGGGCCTCACCCAGGCCCAGTACGACAAGCTGGGCGACTACGTGGTCAAGGACAAGAGGAGCGGCGAGCTGAAGGCCATCACCCGGGATGAAGTGGGCGAAAAGCTGGCCCAGAAGGGGCTGGACCCCGACCTGGAGTGGAAAGGCACCGTCACCCTGGCCGATGGCTCCAAAGTGGAGGTAATGACCCTCTGGGAGGCCTACAAGATCAACCTGAAGGACTACGACCTGGACACGGTGTCGGAGATCAGCGGCGCGCCCAAGAACCTGGTGGAGCAGCTTGCCCGAGACATCGCCACCATCAAACCCGTCGCCATCCACGTGGGCGAAGGCATCCAGCACTGGTTCCACGCCACGCTCCATAATCGCGCCGAGTACCTGCCCCTGATGCTCACGGGCAACATCGGGAAGCCCGGGGCGGGCGTTTACCAGTGGGCGGGCAACTACAAGGCCGCGCTCTTCCAGGGTTCACCCTACCAGGGCCTCCCCGGATTCAAGAGCTGGGTGGCGGAAGACCCCTTCAAGCCGAACCTTGACCCCACTGCCGACGGCAAGAGCATCCTGGCCCACGCCTACGGCAAGGACGAGGAGCCGGCCTACTGGGACCATGGCGATCAGGCGCTCATCGTGGACACGCCGGCGTCCGGGCGCAAGAACTTCACGGGCCAGACCCATATGCCCTCGCCCACCAAGTTCCTGTGGTTCACCAACGTCAACCTTATCAATAACGCCAAGTGGGCCTATGGCGTTATCAAGAACGTCAATCCCAAGATAGACTGCATCGTCAACCAGGACATTGAAATCACCGCTACCGGCGAGTACTCGGACATCAACCTTCCGGCCAACTCCTGGTTGGAGTTCCAGAGCCTGGAGGTCACCGCCTCCTGCTCCAACCCCTTCCTGCAAATCTGGGGGAAGACGGGCATCAAGCCCCTCTACGAGACCAAGGACGATGTGATGATCCTGGCGGATTTCGCCAGGAAGCTGAGCGAAGTGACCAAAGACAGCCGCTTTGCCGACTATTGGAAATTCTCCCTGGAAGGCAAAACGGATGTGTACATCCAGCGCCTCCTGGACGCCTCAACCACCACGCGGGGCTACAAGGTGGGAGACATCATGGCTGGGGCGTACGGCGAGCCGGGCGCCGCCCTGATGCTCTTCCGCACGTACCCGCGCATCCCTTTCTGGGAGCAGGTGCACGAGAGCATACCTTTCTATACGGATACGGGCCGCCTGAACGCCTACTGTGACATCCCCGAGGCCATTGAGTACGGCGAGAACTTCATTGTGCACCGCGAGGGCCCCGAGGCCACACCCTATCTGCCCAACGTCATCG
>JACQUH010000160.1 GCA_016210375.1 Chloroflexota bacterium | reverse complement strand
TCGCTTCGCTCAGGGCTTCGGCTTACTCAAGGACAGGCTCTAAAGGGAGAGGGGGACGAGAGACCAGGGAATCAGTGGGATGCGGCAAAGCCGCATCCCACTGATTCCCCTAACACTTCTCCCCCTTCCCCAAGGGGGAAGGGGGAGCCAGAGGGGGTTAGGTTATTCAGTCAATGACCTTCAGGCTGGGGTGGGAGAAGCCATCTTGCGATAGTCAGCTATCCCTCGGGGCGGTTGCCATTCGGCAGAGCGGTGTGCACCAGGGTGGCGCCAGCCATGGTCAGGCGGTATGCGCCCCGCTTGCCCTTGACCCGCTCCAGATAGCCACGGCTCTTGGAGGCGGCGTTCCAGATCCCGTTCCGTATGCTCTTTGCCGTCGTTTGTCCCCGCGCTGCCAGCTCATGGAAGTAGGGGAGCAGCCCATTCTCCGTCACCTCCTCCTGGCCCAGGCGGTCCTTGAGGTAAGCGGCTACCACCGTCACCCGCTCAACGTCCGTCCGGGGGTTGCGTTCCTTGTAGAACTCGGCCAGCGTGGGGACTTCCTTAGCGGGAGCGGGCGGCGGCGGGTCGGCAGCCAGGGCGATCGCAGGCACGGGGTCGTTGGCCTGGCCGTCCGCGCTCCTCAACTGGTTAGGGATAGCATCGTGGGGAAGCAGGTCCAGGAACCGCTGGAGCTGGGTCTCCACAAATGCCTCTCGCCCTTCAGCCTGAAACTCCACTGGCCCCACCTTGATTCTGACTACTCCATCTGAGTCCATACTAAGCAGCTCCTTGGAGGGGATTGGTGCCATATCATACCATTCAGGTTTGGGATTAGAAATGCAGTTGTGGGCTTTCCATGCATGGAAATGAGAGGGAATTGTCTTGGGTGGGCCGTGCACAAACGGCCTGGAGACCTCGGCCCTGGCGAGGGACAGCGATGTGGAGTAGCATAGCAATAGCATGACGACCATTGCAGGTACAGCACACCGCACCCGGCTCTACTATGGCTGGGTCATCGTTATCGTTGTAGCCCTGGCAAGTTTCACTCAAGCCACCGGTACCTTTATGGCCCTGAGCGTATTCCTCAAGCCGATGACGGATGAGTTCGGCTGGTCCCGTACTGTGTTCACGGGAGCCACTACTCTGGGTACCATCGCCGGAGCCTTTGTCTCTCTAGTGGTGGGGAGGTACCTGGACCGGTTGGGGGGACGCTGGCTGCTGACCATGGGTCTTTTCCTCCTGGGCGGCGCCTTTGTCCTCATGGCCTTTGTGCAAACGCTGTGGCAGTTCTATTTGCTCCAGCTTTTGGACCGGGTGGTGACCATGGGCGTAATTGGCCTTACCCTGCAGGTCATTGTGCCCAAGTGGTTCGTCGTAAAGCGGGGAAGGGCCGTGGCGTTGGCCGGGCTGGGGGGCATAGTCGGCAGCACGGTGATGCCGCTCTACTTGCAGTTAGCCATAGATCTCAGCGGCTGGCGACTTGCCTCTGCCGTGGCGGGCATATCGGTATGGGCGGTTTCCATTCTGCCGGTAGCACTATTCCTGCGGCGCCAGCCGGAGGATATGGGCCTGTCGCCCGACGGCCTCTCCTCGGAAGATGCGGAGCGGGAAGCTCAGAGGCAGGCCGTCAAGCGCCGTCGCACGGTGAGGCAAGAGGTCTCCTGGACCCTCTCCCAGGTGCTTCGGTTCCCCTCCTTTTATCTGCTCCTCGCGTCCTTTTCCGTCCTGTTCCTTGTAGGGCCTGGACTGGTGTTGCACCTGATCCCCTATCTGCAGGACAAAGGTATTGACCCGCAGCAGGGGGTATGGATCCTGTCCATCTGGGCTGGGGCAGGCGCCATAGGCGCGCTGGTCATGGGCTTCCTGTCGGAGCGCTTCGGCTCTCGGTGGATGGCGACCCTGGCTTTCCTCTTGATGGGAATGGGGTTCGCCTTTCTGCTGATGGTGGACTCCCTGGCCACCGGCGTGGCGTGGGCGTTGTTCATGGGGAGCGTCGCGGGCGCCGTCTTCAACACGCTGTACCAGTTGATCTTTGCTGACTACTACGGGCGGGAATCTCTGGGCCGCATACGAGGGGCGGTATGGCCCGTGCAAATGCTCACCAACTCGGCAGGGCCCCTGATCGCTGCGATCGCCTATGATGTGTTAGGGACATATAGCCCGGTATTCGTGGCCTTCGCTGGCCTCATGGTCTTGTCCGCGGCCCTGGTGTTCATGGCGAAACCGCCCCGGTCCGTACCGGGAGACAGGACAGGCGCAGGCTGATGGGACACGCACCGCCAGGCGGTGTTGCTTGCATTGCAGTGGCGGTATCATCCCCTGGCACTAAAGTGCCAGGTTTTCATTTCAGGCTACCCGCGACTTATGCTCATTAGCCAAATACTTGTGTATTGTGGTTCCAACCTCTCCCCCTGTGGTCCCCTTCTGTGCAACAGACAGGGGGACGAGAGACTAGGGAATCGGTGTAATGCGGCAAGGCCGCATTACACCGATTCAAACCAATCTTCTCCCCCTTCCCGCATCGGGAAGGGGGGACCGAGGGGGTTAGGTCTTTTCGCAAGTGACCTTCAGCGCCAGGTCGTGCTAATCGCCACTCCCTGGTATGCAGAACGCCGCGCCCAACACTTGCAGCGGGGAGGGCCGCCCCTTACAATGACGGCGACTTGGCATCCTCGGGAAAGCGGTGAACCGAAACATGCAGGTAGAGCTGGTGAAGTGCACGACTGTAGACGACATCGCTCTGGATGGTGTCTTTTTCGCCCCCAGGGAAGGTGGAATGGCTGGGGGTACCGTTGATGCGGCGCTGCTGGTGCACGGCACCGGGGGCAACTTCTACGGCGCCATTCTGCTGGAGATGGCGGAGCGGCTCCGGCGGGCAAGCTATGCCGCCGTCTCCTTCAACACCACCAGTCACGACGTTGTGTACGGTAGCCCCGAGCGGCCATGGGGCAACGCCTACGAAATCCTGGACCGGTGCCGCCGGGACCTGGACGCCGGCGTCACGTGGCTCGCCAGGCGCGGGTACAACCGCATCGCCATCTTCGGCCACAGCATGGGCGCCGTGAAGGTTGTGTACTACCAGGCCTGCGTCCAGGACCCGCGGGTCGCCGCCGTCATCGCTTCCTCTCCCGTGCGCCTTTCCCGCTCCTACTTCCTCGCCAGCGAGGCCGGGGAAGAGTACCGCAGGTTCTATGAGAGTGCGCAGGCGCTCGTGGACGCAGGCCAGCCCGACACCCTGATCTCCGCCACCTTCCCCAACCCCCAGTTCTACAGCGCCCGAAGCTACATAGACAAGCATGGGCCGGCAGAGCGGTACAACGTCCTCCGCCACGCGCACATGGTCCGGTGTCCCCTCCTGCTCATGGCTGGTAGCCTGGAAACTCACCCCAGGCTGCGGGACTGCGCCAGGGACGCCTTTGAGACCATCAAGTACAAGCCGGATGCCAGGCTGGTGATCCAGGAGGGCGCCGACCACGGTTGGACCAACCTTCGGGAGGCCCAGGCGGATCACGTACTGGCGTGGTTGGGCCAGCTTCCCCTGGCGGCAGAGGACAGGAAGGCGAAAGGGTTAGCCGGGGCAAGGCGATAAAGCCCGCACTGATTAACCTAACCCCCTCTGGCTCCCCCTTCCCGCCCGGGAAGGGGGAGAAGAATTATTGGAATCGGTGTGATGCGCCAAAGGCGCATCACACCGATTCATCAGATTTCACAGGAACGACAGCTTCTCGGTGGCAGAAGGAGGAGCCATGCAGTACTCCAAGGTGCGGTCTGAGCCCACCTACGAGGTGACCGTTGAAAAGGACGTCATGGTGGCCATGCGGGATGGGGTGAGGCTGGCCACCGATGTGTACCTCCCGACGGTGAACGGCCGTCCGGTGCTTCGGCCCTTCCCTGTGCTGCTCCAGCGCACGCCCTACAACAAAGAGGCGGGGCGCATGGAGGAGGAGGCGCGCTACTTCTGCCAGCGGGGCTACGTGGTCGTGCTCCAGGACAACCGCGGGCGGTACAAGTCCGAGGGGTACTTCCACAAATACGTCTCGGACGCCAATGACGGGTACGACTGCGTCCAGTGGATCGCCCAGCAGGCATGGTCCAACGGTACCACCGGCACCTACGGCACATCCTATGGGGCCCACACCCAGGGGGCCATGGCGGCCACGAACCCACCGCACCTCTCCACCATGATCGTGGACTGCGGCGCTTTCTCCAACGCCTTCATGAGCAGCACCCGTCACAACGGGGCCTATGAGCTGCGGCAGATTGCCTGGGCCTTGGGCCAGGCCAAGGTGAGCAAGGAGGCCGCTGCGGACCCAGTGGTGGCCAAGTACCTGGAGACGGTGACCCAGGAGGAGTGGCTCCAGCGCCTGCCGTGGCGCAAGGGGCAGTCGCCCCTGAAGTGGACGCCCGACTACGAGGAGTACATCCTGGAGCAATGGAGCCGCGGCGACTACGATGACTATTGGAAGCAACCTGGCCTGGCTGGGGAGCTGTTCTACGACAGGTGGTCCGATGTCCCCCAACTCCATATGGGGGGCTGGTATGACTCCTACACCCGCACCACCTTTGAAAACTACGTGGGCCTCTCCAAGATTAAGAAGTCGCCGGTCCGCCTCCTCATGGGGCCCTGGACCCACGGCCAGCGGTCGGTGACCTACGCCGGAGACGTGGACTTCGGCCCGGTCGCCTCCCTGGACGGCAACCTGGCCGAGGACTGGAACGACTTCCGCACCATGTGGTTTGACACATGGCTAAAGGGCCTGGGCACTGGCATACGGGAGCAGGCCCCCGTCCTGTTGTTCATCATGGGCGGCGGCGATGGCCGCCGAAACTCCAGGGGGCGAATGAACCACGGTGGGGGGTGGCGGCAGGAGCGCGAATGGCCCCTGGCCCGGACCAGGTTTACCAGCTACTACCTCCACGCCAGTGGCCTCCTCAGCCCGGAGACCCCCTCGGGCGGCGACCCATCCACCACATTCCTCTTTGACCCCAACAACCCGGTACCCACCCTGGGCGGTGGGTTATCGGGTGGACTCATTGTCCAGGCAGGGGCCTTTCACCAGCAGGAGCGCTCGGACTTCTACGGGTGCAAGCCGCCGTACCTTCCCCTGGCCTCCCGGCCAGACGTGCTGGCCTTCCAGACGCCGGAGCTAGAGGCAGATGTTGAGGTGACCGGCCCCGTCACTGTGACTCTGTGGATATCCTCCTCTGCCCTGGACACAGACTTCACCGCCAAGCTCGTTGACGTGTGCCCACCCAACGCGGACTACCCCGACGGGTTCCACATGAACCTGACCGATAGCATCATGCGGGTGCGCTACCGCAACTCCTACGAGAAAGCGGAGCTTATGAAGCCGGGACAGGTCTACAAGATCAACTTCCCTCTGTACCCGACGGGCAACCTGTTCAAGAAGGGGCACCGCATCCGCATTGACATCTCCAGCTCCAATTTTCCGCGCTTTGATGTGAACCCCAACACCGGGGAGCCGCTGGGCAAGGAACGGCGGAAGCTGCCGGCGGAGAACACGGTGCACCATAACAGCCGGTACGCCTCTCACGTCGTGCTGCCCATCGTGCCGGCATAGATTAGGGGCACGGCTTTCCGTGCCTCTCCCTGTGCGGGCTCCAGTGCTAGGGGCGAGTCTCAGGCTCGCCCCTAGCAGGGTGCTGAAAAACTCCTTTTGACCATCCCCCTGGCCCCCTTCCTTCCAGGAAGGGGGAAGGATTTGTATCTGAGGGACACCCTCAGACTCCCGGCAAAGGGGCTTTGCCCCTCTGCACTCCCCCTTTTTCCGCAGCCTGCTAGGTTTGTTTTTCCAGCGGGGTTCCGACC
>JACQUH010000157.1 GCA_016210375.1 Chloroflexota bacterium | reverse complement strand
GAGGAAGGGGGTCCCCATGAGGATGATCTTGGCGTTAACGGGAATAGGCTGGGGGCGCAGGGTGGCAGTGGGAATGGGGCTGTACTGCTCAGCGATGTTCTCAATGAAGGCCTTGCCACTGCGCAGGACGCGCTTCAGGCTCTCCCAGGCCAGAGGACTGGTGAGCATGTCCCTGGCCTGGACGGCGAGGTAGCCCCCGTTGGCGAAGTGTATGGCGCCTGGGCGGATCATGGTGAGGTCCGTGGCGGCAGTGCCGAAGCGAGGGCGGTACTCCAGGCGCCCGAAGAGGTTGTAGTAGGTGGGGCTCCACTCAAAGACAACGGGCGCCCCCTTAGCCTGGCCGTTGTCCACCAGAACGTTGACCTTGTAGCGGAGGAACCTCTCACTCTCTACGGTCTCCCGGACTACTGGCGGCTCGCCTTGCCACTGGTGCTGCTCCATCTGCTGGCGTTGCTCTTCCGGCACGCGGAACTCCTCCACGTGCTCGGCAATATCCTCCCGCACAGCGTCCAAGTAGGCCAGGAGCTCCGTCACGTTCTTGTACTTGTCCTTCAACTCCATGAAGGCAGGGGCGGTAATGCCCAGGACCACGTCCTTGTCCACCTGGTCCCGCACGTGGACGGCCTCGCGCTCCACCTTGCGCAGCTCCACCAACTGCGCATTGATGAAGTCCTGCAAGGCCTCGCTCTTGAGCCGCAGGGACGCCTTGGCCTCCTCGGGCAGCGTGGCGTACACCTCTCGGGTGATGGGCTGGCCATCTATGAGAGGAGTGGTAAGGATGCCAGCAGGGGAGGGTTGGACGTTGAACCCCTGGCGGCTGGCCTCCTCGTCAATGCCGCGGGTGATCGCCTCCCGCTTCTCCTGGATCCCTTTCATGGCCTCTTCAACGCCGGAGCGGTACTCCTCGCTTTCAAAGGCGCCTGGAATGTCCCGGAGGCAATCGCGGATGAGCTCCTCCATATCGTTAACGAGCTGGCGTCCGAAGCCGGCGGGTACCTGCACGGCGACGGGCTGCTGGGGGTCGCGAAAGTTATGCACGTAGCACCAGTCGGACGGCACTGGGCGGTCCCTGGCCGCCCGGTTCAGGAAGCTCTGGAGGGTGGTGGTGCGCCCCGTTCCTGGGAAGCCCACCACGTAGATATTGTAGCCAGAGGCGTCCACGCGCAAGCCAAAGTCCAGGGCGCTGATGGCCCGGTCCTGGCCCACAGTGCCTTCCAGGGGCCCCAACTCCTTGGTAGTCTCAATGCCAAGGCTGTCAGGGTCGCAGTGGCTCGTGAGCTTCTCCAGGGGGACCAACAGGGACTCCACGTTCATGACTTTCCCTCGTCAATCTAGGGTGATGACAGCCGGCTAGCACCCAGTATGGGACATAGGGGTGGTATGTTCAACAACTCCTCAGTGGACGATGCAGGGGGAGAAGAATAGTGGATCGTATCCTTGAAACGGATTGTCATCTTGTCATGCTTGAGGGAGTCCTTCCAACGAAGGACGACCGAAGCATCTGGGGCGTGCGCCCGGATAACCCGTGGTCTTTACCATGTGGACGGCTTGTCTATTCCTGGCGAAGAGCCTTGGATTCTTCACTGCGCTGGCTGCGCTGGCTCGTGATGACATTGGAGGCTAGCGCGGCTTGCACACGTCCGTCTCAGAGGGTTGATCCCCAAAGTATACGCGTGGGTATCCAGTCATCATCGCGGGCGGGTATAGTATCAGAACGACCGGTCCGCCAGACAGCTCCAGAAGGGTGAAGACGAGAACCTATCTCAAAACGGTTTTGTTCTTCCCAGCCTGAAGGTTATTTATGATGCCGGTGAGACCCGACCTCTCCCCCTGTGGTCCCCCTCTCCTCCCAGGTGAGCGGGACGATACTCTGAAGAATGGGTGTGATGCGGCGCTGCCGCATCACACCCATTCTTCAGAGTATCGTCCCGCTCACCTGGGAGGAGAGGGGGACCACAGGGGGAGAGGTCGGGTCTCACCGGCATCATAAATAACCTTCAGGCTGGGACGAACAAAACCG
>JACQUH010000163.1 GCA_016210375.1 Chloroflexota bacterium | reverse complement strand
CTCTTCCCGTGGGGGAAGAGCCTGTCCTTGAGTCCTTCGGCTGAAGGACGAAGGAGGGAGACAGAGGGGGTTAGGTCGGAACCCAATTGGCAGACTATTTTGGAAATACCCTCAAGGGGACCGGGGCCGCCTGTCTCTCAGGAGGTAGGTCGCCAGCGCCCCTGCCGCCAGGGCTACCGCTCCAGCAATGACCCAGAGGATCCCAGGCCCTTCGGAGCCGCCTTGCGTCGCGGCAGCAGGCGTAGGAGTAGGAAGGGGCGGCGTGGCGGTGGGCAGCGGCGGCACCTGGAACTGAACCGTGGTGCCGTTCACGTCCAGCAAATACGTGCCCGCGGGCTTCCCAGGCAAGCTGAAGCTCACCGGCCGCGTGCTCTGCGGGCCGAGGCTTACGGTCCTCTGGCTCTCAATCTGGCCGTCCACCCGGACAACAACTTCCAGGTCGCCCCCCTGCTGGCCCAGATTTGATAGCAGGAAGCTGACCTGAAGTGGCTCCCCGGGGGAGGCTGGCCTGGGTAGGACCTCCAGGGACGCTATCTCCCAGGAAGGCGGCGTCTGGGCCAGGATGACCAGGAACTGCCCCTTGTAGATGCTGACGACCGACTCAGCCGAGCGGCCCAGGCGCATCTCCACCTCGTACAGGCCAGGGACCTCCTCCGTCAAGACGAACTGTCGTTGCACCGTGGCCTGGGGCAGCACGTCCAGGTCTGCCTGGGCAACAAGCCGCCCATTCACGAGCACGTACAGCGTGCTGGAGGTCTGCTCCGCCAGCCGGTTCCGTATCTCAACCGTGGCCGTCATCTTCTGGCCCCCTGAAATGGTGGCTGGGTCCAGGTCCAGCCTCATCACCACCAGGTCCGCCTTTTGCAGCGGTGATATCACCACAATCTGCCGCCGCATCCCTTCTACCTCCACCGTCAGTATGCCCTGGTCCACAGGTTGCAGGGGAACGACCGCCGGCATCGTGGTGAGACCCGCAAGGGTGATCTCCCTCCTGTGGACCTCTCGCCCGTTCAGGAAGACTCGCAAGGTATGGGCGGCAGGTAGCTCTCCTCCATTGCTCAGCAGGAGACGGGCCTGGGCCGGCTGGCCGACGTCCACCGAGGACGGCTCCACCACCAGGTCTGAGGCGTAGACCTCGCCAGGCTTGGGCTGGGCCGCCACGTTAAACCTGGCCCGCCGTCCTAACAGGGCCACCTCGTAGCTGCCCTCCCTGGCCTTCATGAGCGCGAAGCTGAGGCCGGCTCGCTCGCCAGGGTCCAGGGCGACGAGACGTTCCTCGGAGGGCGCGCCGTTCACCTCCAGGAGGGCCGGAGTCAGGAGCCGGCGGGTGCCCACGTTGGCAAGGGTAGCCCTGACCTCCACGGGCTGGCCCGGGAGTACGGACTTCGGGCTGGCATCAATGGATACGACCTGCACGTGGCCTACCAGGTCTCGCGGCGCCGCTTCAAACTGGGCTCGGGCTTCCCCGACGGCCAATTCGTGGGACCCAGCCTCAGCGACGGCGACATAGTAAACGGCCTCCCAGCCTCCGTCCGCCATAGCTGATGCCTGCGCAATCGCCATCGGCTGCCCATCCAGAGTCAAAACCAGGTTCCCCAAGGCTTCACCCTCCGCGCCAGCCCCGTCCCCATAAGCCCTCACTGTCAGTGCGCCATCCACGGGCACCAGGGTGGCGGAAAGCTCCATGCGGCTTGCTATAGGCTTCACCGCCGGCTCCAGAGCCAGGAGGAAGAAGGCCCCGTGAGGGGAAGCAAAGGATGCCCTCAAACTTGCGCGGCCAGGCTGGGCGAGGGCCAGGACCACTGGGGATAGCTCCACCGCGCCGCTCGGGGCGATGCGCGCCGCGTACAGCGCCTTCTCCTCTACGGTGCTCAGCCAGACAGCAGGGACGCCGAAAGCCACCGCAGTCCCTGCTCGCAGTCCCTCTGGCGGGGCGCCCGGCGCTTCTACGCTGGCGGCCGCGATGACCTCCCGAACCCGCTTCCCTTGCCCCTGGGCTGCCGCCTCCAACGCGGCCCGCCCAGGGGCAGCGGGTTCAAGACCGGGGACGATGCGCAGGGGCTTCCCCAGCTCCAGGCTTGCCAACGCCGACTCCATGCTGAGGGTGACGGGGGCCGCCGCCGTCACAGAAAGGGGAAGTCTGAGCAGCGTATCCGGCACCACCAGTCGCAGGCTTCTGGGGGTCATCAGGGCCGCATCTCCCGTGGTGGACCAGCCTTCCGGCGCAAGTTCCAGGCGAGCTGCCGTGCGGTTCAGCTCGTCCTTCACTGGCAGCGAGAGGAGGCCATTCTCATAGGTCACCCCCGATACTGGCTCCTGGAAGGAGCCCAGGCCCTCCCCCGGGGCAAGTCTCAGGGGCAGCGCCACTTGAGGCAGCCCCTGGGTGCCCAGCAGCGTAACGACGCCGCCCGTGACCGGCAGGGGTGTCCCCCCGGTGCTTAGGGCCGTGGCCCTGGCAGGCACGATGGGCAAAGAGGCAGGGACAGCCACGTCCATGTCCCTGCCCACCACGATAAAGCCGCCCAGGAGGTCTCCCACCTGCACTGCGTATACGCCGGGGTCCTTCCTCGCCACAGTGAAGACGATCGCAGCCTCACCCCCCACTGGCAGCAGGTCCGAGCGGGCGTCTACCACGGTGTTGTTCACCATCAGAGGCGCCTGGTACACACCCGGCACCGGTCCCACGTTCGCCGCGGCGGCGCTCACCCTCACCAGCTCCCCCGGAGCTACCAGGCCGGGGGACACCGTCAGGCCCCGCAGTCTGATCTCTGGGGCCAGCACCTGGTAGGTGGCGGCCTGGGGCCCTATCCGCACCACGTGGGCACCCGGTTGCTCGCTCATCACCGAAAACCGCAGGGTTTGCACTGCCCCAGAGGGCAGGGTAATCACCCTGGCCCCAACAGGGGCCTCGTCCAGATACACCACCACGTTGAGCTGGGCCTCGGCCTCGCCAGGGTTGCGCACCTTGGCCTCCACTCGCACGGGATCTCCGGGGTTTGCCACCAGGGAACCCAGGGAGATATCCAGCACCTCCGCCTGCACCAGGGGAGCGTCCACCGCCCCTACGGAGTAGGCCAGGAGGCTCAAGGCCCAGGCCAGGAGCATCGCCAGCGCGAGGGTTGCCACGGCCCTCTCCCAAACCCCCAGAGGGCTCCTGGCAAGGGTTGTCGTCGGTCCCCTGGTCCAGCATCTCATTATCGTGCAACCCAGCGGCGCGCCAGACGTGATGCTGCCGTCACCCAGAAAGCCGCCGCTCCCAGGGCGCCGGCGCCGTCCACAGCCACGTCCAGCAGGGAAGCAGCACGACCGGGGGTAAAGGACTGGTGCCACTCATCGGAGAGGCCGTAGGCCAGGCCGATGACGCCAGCCGCAACGATGCCCCGAATACCCAGGGAGGCACGGCCCCTCCAGCTCAAGAGGACAGACCAGATAAGCGACCCCAGCACACCATAGATGGCGAAGTGATAGGCTACCCCTCTCATCTCTCCCAGCCAGGAGAAGGCCCTCGCCTGGGGAGGCAGCTCGCTGGGGGACAGCGAAGAGAGGTAGAAGATGTACCCGGCCCATGTCACCAGCAGCGCGATGCTCGCCAGGCGCGCCAGCCAGGCAAGCTCCCAGCTTCGCCCCCTTGAGCCTGCTCTGGAAGCACCTGGTTGCATCAGCGGCCCCCCGTGTCCAGGTCCATGGGACGGACCACCACCCGCACCACATCCCTGTATCGCCCCGGGACCGTTCCGGCTATGAAGAAGCCGAGGTTGTCTATGACCCCCGCCCTGGAGTCAAGAATCTCCCAAGTGGCTAGAACGTCAAACAGGCGTGTGCCGTTAACGTCGTAGGCGATGAAAGTGAACTGCACCGCCTGCCTGGGCGCCACGCTGGCCTCGCTCGGTATCACGTCTATCCTCGCCAGCGGCCCAAGGACGATCACCGTGGCCGAGGCCTTTTGGGTAACTCGCCCCTCCCCTTCCCCGGCCGTCACCACCACTGTCACCGCGTCGGGGTAGCTGCCAGGCCTGTCCAGGGCCGTCACCACCCCCTCCTGGGTAACGCGTATCGCCCTGGGGTCGCCGGACCACTCCACTGCCGCCGACGCCATGCTCTCGCCCGTGGCGCTCAAGGCCGTGGCGACAATACGGCGGGACTCGCCAGGACGGAGGCGCAGCACCTGGGGAGCGAGAGTCAGGCTCTGGAGGCGCTCCGGTTGGGTCAGGGAAGCCAAGACAGTGACAGTGGCCGTGGCCCGCAGAGTCACCGGCGCCTCCCCTTTTAGCGGTCGCACCGTTGTTTCCACCACCGCAGGATAGGTGCCCGGGGTCTGGCCGGCGCGGAAGTGGCCGCTATTGTCCAGCTCGCCAGCCTGGGGGTCCCTAAGCCGCCAGGTCGTCTCCACATCCTGCACTAGGTTTCCCAGGGGGTCCAGGGCCAGGGCACGAAACTCAACGGTATCGCCAGAGCGCACGCTGATTCCCTGAGGGTACAGGTTCACCTTACTGGGTGGCTGCACTCTGCCCAATGCCATGACCGTCACCGGGACCACAGAAACAGCAGTCTGTGAGGGATCGGTGCGCTTTTGGGCCACCACCCGGAGGGCAGCGGGAAAGCTGCCCTCCGTGACGCCGCTGACGAAGCGACCATCCGGCTCCATCTTGCCAGCCCTGGGGTCCAGCACCTCCCAGGTGTAGTCCACCCCCGGCACCGGCACACCCGACCGGTCTACCGCCAGAGGCGTAAACACCATCTGCGACTCCGGCTGCATTTGCACACCGCCCGGCAGCACCTCCACCCGGCTGATGTCGTTCTCTGACAGAGGGCGGATGACGGATACCGAGGCGAGCTCCTGGAGCGTCACCGTCTTACCGCCGAGGGTCTGGGTAACGGTGACCTCAATGGAGCTGTTAAAGACGCCCCGTTGGATGCCGGCTCGGAACAACCCCGCGGAGGTGATCGTGCCCACCAGAGGGTCCAGGGTGCGCCACCCCAGGTCCAGCTCGTCCTGGGGCATAGGTTTACCCGTCTCGTCATAAGCCAGGACCGAGAAGAGCATGGTATCCCCCGCCGCCACCACCGGGTTGCGGGGGATGACAACGAGCCGCGTCAGCGAGCCCAGGCTTTTCTCCTCAATCGTGACAGAGGCAGACCCGTGCACTACATCAGTGACTGGTGTAGGAAGGGACCCGGCGGTAGCCACCGGCTCGGGCGTAGGGCTTCCCTGCGGCTGCCTGGACCCGCAGGCCAAAGAGAGGAGGGCTGCCAGGAGGGCCAGGACAAAGGACAATGCCAGAGGAGATAGCTTGAAGCTCACAGAGAACACACCTATCCTTGGGGTATGCGCTCAAAAACGGTAACATCGCCCCATTGGGCCACGGGAGCAAAGAGCTGTGGGTATTGACCCAGGGCGCTGCGGAACTCCTTGGGAGACTCGCCCGCAAAGTAGTCCTGGACCGCTATGTACCCGCCGCCCAACTCTCCCAAGAGTGCGTGGGCCTTGGGCACGTCTATTTCGCCAGACCACATCATGAGGCGCAGCGCCCGGACCGTCCGCCAGTTCCTGGCCCCCTCGTCGTGCCAGCCGTCCACTACAGGTCGGCGCAGGTAAAAGGGCAGGAAGAAAGTCTCCCAGTGCCAGAAGCCCACGCCCAGGACTTTCCCCTGGCGGCCATCCTGTCCAAGCCATTGGACCATCTCCTGGGCCGAAGGGGACAGGCGGTACGGCCCGAACAGCTTCCGGGACGCCTCGGCGCTGTCCCAGACCGTCTGCCCCAGCAGGAGGGCCAGGGCCAGGCCGGCGCCAGCGCCCCGCAGCCACCGCAGCCTTCTGCCATCGCCCAGGAGCTGGCCCACGGCAAGCCCAAGGGAGGCCACGAAGGGCATCCCCACGACAGCTATTACCGGGGCCATGTAAAGCTGAAATCGGGCGACGTCCAGGCCCCTCAGGGGCCCTACCCGGACGAGAGGGTTAGCCTGCTCCCCCAGACTGAAGGCGGTCAGCGCCACCAGGAACAGGGCATAGGGCGTGACCCGGGAGCGGACGACAAACCCATAGAGTATACCACCGATGCCCAGGGCAGTCAGGCCTACACCCAGGTAGTTAGGATAGGCATACGTGCCGATAAGGCTGCGCCTGGCCAGGGCCTGGAGGTACTCTGAGGGCGGAAAGGTCCACAGCCCCGGGACCTCTCGCTGGAACCCCGCCGCCAGCAGGTTCCCCAGCCACGGCACGATCCACCAGACGGTCGTAGCCACGGCGGCCACCAGGAACAAGAGCAAGGCCCGCAGGCTCCTGCGGCGCTCGGTATCCCCGCCGAGGAAGCTAAACAACACCCAAAAAGGCAGCGCCAGGGCCAGCGCCATCGCCGTCATGTGATGGGCCAGAAAGGACAGGCCCAGGGCCCCTCCGCCGGCTATGGCGCTGGCGCGACTTCCCCTCTGGGACGCTCTCTCCAGCAGGGCCAGGGCCAAGAGGCCCAGGGGCAGCGCTACCATGGAGCTATACCACCCCCACAGACCCACTGCAACCTGGACGGGGTACGAAAGCACCGTGATTGCGCCGGCCACGGCGGCCCACGGGCGGCCCTGGCCTAGCTCCCGGGCCAGGTAGTAGGCAGCATAGCCTGTGCCCGCATAGGCGGCCAGCAGCGCTATCTTGTAGACCAGGACCAGCCCCACGCCTGGGATAGCCGCCAGCATTCCCACCGGAACGTAGCTCAGCGGCGGATAGGTGGTGAAGGCGCGAAAGCCCCCGTACCAGTAGGGGTCTACCAGGCCCCCACGCCCTTGAAGCGTCTCGCTGGTAAACCAGCTCAGGTGAAGAAAAGTGGGGGTGTCCACCCCCGGCGGATAGCCTTCTCCCAGGACGCGGTGGGCCACGGCCACGGCCAGCAGGGCGAGGCCCAAGGCCACACCCAGGTCGGCCCGGAGCCCTGGAGATGCTGGTTGCACGCGCAAACGGGCCAGGACACGCCCAAGAGCGGAAGGAGCGCCTTGCACACCGCTCCCCGCCGAAGCCCCTGGCTTCAGCGCCATGCTACCCACGTCCCGCCCACGGAAAGCGACGGCGGCGGATGGGTCTTGCCAGCGGCGGGGCTTCCACGGGGGCATTGGTAAGGACGGCCAGGGGATTGCCGACGGACATGGCAAGGGCCGCCCCTTCTCCCGCCAGCATGGCCAGGGCGTCCCTGGCCTGGGCCATCAAGGGAGGGCGGTTCCGGGTCGGCGTGTGCCCGTCCGAGGCCATGAAGTGCACCAGCCCTCGCCGCACCAGCTCCTCCGCGCACTCCTGGGCCCTGGCCCCGAAATCCCCCAGCAGGCTGCCTGCCGTCACCTCGCTGTAACTGCCGCGCTCCACGAGCTTCTCCAGCAGCTCTGGCGACGCCTGAATGCTGGCCTGCCGCTCAGGGTGGGCCAGGACGGGGATGTACCCCGCAAGCTGAAGCTGGAAGAGGGCATCCGCCGTGTAGGGAGGCCACTGGACGAAGTCAATCTCCACCAGCAGGTATCGCGAACCGTTGAGAGTGACCGTGCTGCCTTGCTGTGCCTCTCGCACGAGGTCTATGGTCAGCAGGTACTCCATCCCCATCGCCAGCTTCAGCTCCACGTGCTGGGACTTCAGCGCCTCACCGAACTCCCGCACCCGCTGCGCCAGGGCCTCTCTGCCTCCTCTGGCAGCCACCTGAGCCCCGTGGGGAGTCATGATCACCGTCTGGATGCCATCCGCAACGGCCAGGCGCGCCATCTCCAACGACTCCTCCATGGTCTGGGGGCCGTCGTCCAGGTCTGGCAGCATGTGGCAGTGGATGTCGTGCATGGGCCGCTTGCCCCCTATTGTAGCGTATTTGCGTGGGACAATAGGCGCGCCGCCCCGCGAGGTTCCAGCACAGGAGTACAATAGAAGGAGCGGCTATCCTCGGAGTGGGGTCCCGTTTGCTTTCGGGTTGGCTGGGTCCCCCGACTAAAAGACCATCACAAAACTCGCTTTGGCACCGCCCCTGAAGGGGGGCGGCTTCAAGCCGCAGCCTTCAGGCTGCGGTGAAAAAAGCCATTCTGAGCAAGTCCCGACGCCATTGGGACGCAGCCAAGAATCTAAGGCGCACAATCGGCAATGCGTCTGGTTCTCAAGGGGAGGTTCGCAGACAGTTGGCGGAACGCCTTAGATGCTTCGGTCGGGCCGATTGCATCGGCCCTCCCTCAGCATGACAATGGGGATGTCTGTCCAATTAGTCAAAGACCATCAGTGCCAGGGCGTGCTATTCGCCACTCCCAAGCAAGCAGAAGAGAAGGGAGCAACCCAATGAGCGGAGGCGTCATCTTCCTCCTGGCCGTCCTGGGGCCGTTGGTACTGGTCGTCCTGGTGGTGTGGATCACCTACAACCGCCTGGTCACGCAGCGCCAGCGGGTACGGGAGTCCTGGTCGGGTATAGACGTGCAGCTCAAGCGCCGGGCCAGCCTGGTGCCCAACCTGGTGGAGACGGTGAAGGGCTACGCCGCCCACGAGCGAGAGGTGTTTGAGAACGTGACCAGGGCCCGGTCCGCCATCATGTCCGCCACGACGCCCCAGCAGGCCGCCCAGGCCGACAACATGCTGACCGGCGCACTGAAGACCCTTTTCGCCGTGGCCGAGGCCTACCCCCAACTCAGAGCAAACGAGAATTTCCTCCAGTTGCAAAGCGAGCTTTCGGACATTGAGTCCAAGATCGCCTATGCCCGCCAGTTCTACAACACCAACGTCCGTGACCTGAACACCACCATCCAGACCTTCCCCAGCGTCATCGTTGCCCGCAATTTCGGTTTCAAGGAGGAGGGCTATTTTGAGGCCGAGGAAGCAGCCCGTGGCGATGTCACCGTCAGGTTCACCACCTAGCAGCCTGAACATCTATGGGGCCATTGAAGCCAACAAGCGGCGCACCATCCTCTTCATCGCGGTGCTGACGCTCCTTCCGGCGGTGGTGGCGGAGCTGTTTGGGCTGGCCATAGGACTGCCCTTCGCCCCGGCCACGGTGGTAGCCGCCCTGGCTGCCGCGGTCGCCCTGGCCATCGGTGTCTGGGGCTACCGCTCCGGCGACTCCCTGGTCCTCAGCGTCTCCGAGGCGCGCCCCGCGGACCGCCAGCAGCACCCGAGGCTGTATCGCACCGTGGAGAACCTGTGCATCGGCGCGGGCCTCCCCATGCCCAGGGTCTACGTCATAGACGACGGCGCGCTCAACGCCTTCGCCACGGGCCGCGACCCGCAGCACGCCTCCATCACCGTTACCGCCGGCCTTCTCCAGAAATTGGAGGACCTGGAGCTGGAAGGCGTCATCGCCCACGAGCTGTCCCACGTCCGCAACTACGATATCCGCCTCATGCTCATCACCGCCGTGCTGGTGGGCGTCATCGCCATGATGGCCGACATCTTCCTGCGCTCCACCTGGTACGGCGCAGGCGCCCGGCGGCGGTACCGGGGCAAGGGCGAGGACGCGGGAGGAGCGCTGCTCCTGGCGCTGGCGGTGGCGGCGATGATCATTGCGCCCCTGGTCGCCATCATGGTGCAGATGGCGGTGTCCCGCCAGCGGGAGTACCTGGCCGACGCCGCCGGCGCTCTGCTCACCCGCTACCCTGCAGGCCTGGCAGGCGCCCTGGAGAAGATAGCGGGGGACAAGGACCCGCTGGACGTGAACACCAAGGGCACCGCGCACCTGTACATCGCCGAGCCATTCAAGGGACAGGCAAGCGCCATGAACCGCCTCTTTGACACGCACCCGCCCATAGGGGAGCGCATCCGCCGCCTTCGCGCCATGGGAGGTTAGACACGTCCTGTGTAGGGGCGCACCAACGTGTGCGCCCCGCCCAGGGACGCGGGCAGACAAGCTTGGTAGGGGCACGACATATCGTGCGCCTTCGCCCAGAGCCTCGGCTATCAGCACGACATCCCATACAGCAGAGCTCTGTAGGGGCGGAAGGCCCTCCGCCCCTTCAATGGTCTGAAGCTACCACCTTCTTTTGAGGGAATCATCATGCGCAGCTACCTCTCCCACCTGGAATGCACATCTTGCGGCAAGACGTTCTCGGCAGAGGAGCCGCACCGCACCTGTGAGGCCTGCGGCAAGGTGCTCTACGCCCGCTACGACCTCGCCCACCTGCGCAGGGAGGTAAGCCGCAGCGCCATCGCCGCACGCCGGCCCGATATGTGGCGCTACTTTGAGGTCATGCCGGTCCGCCACGAGGAGAATGTCGTCAGCCTGGGCGAGGGCATGACGCCCCTGATACATGCAAGAAACCTGGGGGCACAGCTAGGCTGCCCGCGCCTGTACATCAAGGATGAGAGCGGCAACCCCACGGGATCCTTCAAGGCGCGCGGCATGTCAGCCGCCGTCTCCAGGGCCAGAGAGCTTGGCCTGCGCAAGCTCACAGTGCCTTCCGCCGGCAACGCTGCAGGGGCCATGGCCGCCTACTGCGCTGCGGGCGGCCTGGAGGCCCACGTCTTCATGCCCAGGGACGCCCCCAGGGCCAACCAGCAAGAGTGCCTGGACGCCGGCGCGCACCTCACCCTGGTGGACGGCCTCATCGGCGATGCGGGCCGCCTCTCCCGGGAGCGCGCCGCCAGGGAAGGGCTGTTTGATGTCTCCACCCTCCAGGAGCCATACCGGGCAGAGGGCAAGAAGAGCATGGGGTACGAGCTGGCCGAGCAGCTTGGCTGGCGCACGCCGGACGCCATCGTCTATCCCACCGGCGGCGGCACCGGCATCGTGGGCATCTGGAAGGCCTACCAGGAGATGCTGGCCCTGGGCTGGATTGACGAGGTAACGACAAAGATGGTGGCGGTCCAGGCCGATGGCTGCGCCCCCATCGTGCGCGCCTTCCAGCGGGGCGCCGACCACGCCGAGCCCTGGCAGAACGCCCGCACGGTCGCCGCGGGCATCCGCGTGCCATCCGCCATCGGCGACTACCTCATGCTCCAGGCGCTACGGGACAGCGGCGGGGCGGCGCTGACGGTGACCGACGCCGAGCTGCTGGCGGACGTTAAGGCCATGGCCTCCGCCGAGGGCGTCTACCCTTGCCCAGAGGGAGCCGCCACCCTGGCCGGCCTGCGCAAGCTGCTGAAGGCGGGGACCCTTGACCCCGAGGGCGTCATCGTGCTGATGAACACAGGCACGGCATACAAGTACCTGGACGTGCTGGCCTAAACGCCAAACAAAAGAACTGTGGGCCGCCATTGGCAGCCCACAGTTCTTTTGTTCAATCCTATCTCCACAGCCAGCCGTATCGTAG
>JACQUH010000146.1 GCA_016210375.1 Chloroflexota bacterium | reverse complement strand
GCACCCGCTTCTCCCGCTCCGTAAGGCTGTCCAGCACATCGTCTATCTGCTCTTTCAAAAGCTGGTAGCTGGCGGCATCGGCAGGGGCCATGGCGCCCCGGTCCTCTATGAAGTCGCCAAGATGCGAGTCCTCTTCCTCCCCAATAGGGGTCTCCAGGGAGACGGGCTCCTGGGATATCTTCAGGATCTCTCGCACCTTCTCCGGCGGCACCTCCAGGTCCCAGCTTATCTCCTCGCTGGTGGGCTCCCTGCCGTACTCCTGCACCAGCCGGCGGCTCACGCGCAGCAGCTTGTTTATGGTCTCCACCATGTGCACGGGAATGCGGATGGTCCGCGCCTGGTCGGCGATGGCGCGAGTGATGGCCTGCCGGATCCACCAGGTGGCGTAGGTAGAGAACTTGTACCCCTTGCGGTAGTCAAACTTTTCCACCGCCCGGATCAGGCCAATGTTGCCCTCCTGGATCAGGTCCAGGAGAGACATGCCCCGGCCTATGTACTTCTTGGCCACGCTCACCACGAGGCGCAGGTTGGCCTCCGCCAGGTGCTGCTGGGCCGCATGTCCCTCGGCCTTCAGCCTGTCCAGGTGCAGGCGAAACAGGTACTCGTACGGCTCCAACTGCCGGGGCAGCGGGCCTTCCGCGATCAGCTCTGCCAGCTCCTCCAGGGTGCATGTCTCCCCCACCACCTCCAGCACCTCGGGGGGAAGGATACGGCTGTTCAGGGACAGCCTGATGATGTCAGCCTCAACCTCCTCGGGGCTTCTATGCAACAGCTCCGCCTGGGCCGCCACCTTCTCCTTGTCAATGGCGGCGTCCAGAACGCCCCGGATCTGCTGGTCGCTGATCAGATCCTTCAGGGTGACGGGCGCAGTCACGCCGTTCTGGGAGGCGATGGCATCGGCCAGGTAGGCCAGGCTGGAGGTCTGGGAGAGAAAGTAGACAACCTTCTCCCAGGCCTTGGGAGGCAGGCCCTGGGCGCTCCTCAGGTCCGACTCCAGCCCTTCAATGTGTTTGCCGCTCTCCATGGAGCGGGCAAGGCGGCGCTCGTCCTTGGCGGTCAGGAGCGACACTCGCCCAATCTCCCGCAGGTACATGCGCACCGGGTCGTCAATCATCTCCGAGGCGTCCAGAGCTTCCGTGGCCAGCTTGGCCTCCGCCAGGACTTCCGCCTCGGTCGGTAGCTCCGCCGCATCTGCGGGAACATCCGGGTTCCACTCCTCCTCTGGGGCCTCAGGCTCCAGCACGTCCAGGGGCGGCGCATCGGCAGCCAGGATTACAGCCGGCTCTTCCCCTTCTACCGAGGGGGCGTTGGACACAACGTCCCGGAAATCCGAGCCCTCAACGGGCTCCTCTACGCGGACAGCAATGCCCTCGTCAGACTCTTTGGCGCCATTACTTCCAATCATGTGTTCCTTACCTCTCAGCACCACGGCGCTGTCGCCCAACCCTCTCGTGGAAGAGTTCTCGCAGGCGTGTGTTCGTATCAATGGCTTGTTGAGAAAGCTCCTCCAGGGTGCGGTGTCCGCCCTCCTCCGCGGGCTGGGCCAGGAGAAGGGCCTCTTCCCGCTTCAGGCTGCGGAGCCTGCGCTCCTCCAGACGATAGAAACAGTCGCGAACCGCCTGCTCTCTTTGGCGCAGGTCCATGGGGGGGATGGAGAGGGAAAAGAGGAGTTCAAAGCGCTGGCGGAGGTCATCGTCCAGCATTTCAGCCAACCCTTCTATTGTATTAGATGCAAGCCAGGCTGTAAAGATTTGCCTATCTTCCCACCGGTCTATGCACTCAGGAACCAGGTCCCTCCCCCGTGCCTTCAGCTCCGGCCAGCGCAGGAGCATGGCCAGAAAAAGCTCCTCCACGGAATCGCGGGTTTCAAAGGCCTCGCCCTTCACGGCGCCCGCAGCTTTTTGAGGGGATGCTGCATTTCTCCGGGGTCGCGGCAGTCCTCCCTCGGCCTGCAACCGCTCAATAGACGTGCCCAGGATGTCGGCGACCTTGCGCAGGTAGGTATCCTGGTCAAAGACGTTGCCCTGTTCATAGACCAGGGGCCTTAGCTCTTCCCACGCAAGCTGTTTCCCCTGTCCACTGGACAGGTCCCATAGCTGCGGCACCATGGAGAGGAGGTAGTCCAGAATCGGCCTGGCGTCGGTCACGGCGGCGCGCCAGGCCTCAGGGGAGCTGCGGATCAGCTCGTCCGGGTCCTTGCCGAAAGGCAGAAGGAGCACGCGGAGGGAGACATCGGTCCGCCCGCCCAGGGCGTGCCAGGAGTCCCGCAGGCTGCGGAAGGTGGCGGACTGGCCGGCAGCGTCGGCGTCCATGGCCATCACGAACCTCTTGGCCGCCCCTTTCAGCAGCGCCACCTGCTGCCCCGTCAGAGAGGTGCCCATGGAAGCGACCACGTCTTCAAAACCGTGCTGATGGGCAGCAATGGCGTCCATGTACCCTTCCACGATGACCCCTTCGCCCTGCTCGCGGATTGCCTTCTTGGCCCTGTGGAAGAGGTAAAGGATGTTGCCCTTGTCAAAGACGGGGGTCCTCGGCGAGTTCAGGTACTTTGGCTCCGAGCCGTCCAGGGACCGACCACCGAAGCCGGCCAGCTCCCCCCCGGCATCGTGGATGGGGAACATGATGCGTCCCACGAACATGTCCCTGGAGGGCGTGTCCCTGGGTTGCGTGGCCAGACCCGCTTCCACGATCTGCTCCGGGGAGAAGCCCAGGGCCACCAGGTGCTCCTGGAGGCCGCTGCCCGTGCCCGGGCTGAGGCCAAGCTGGAAGCGGCGTATGGCATCGGCGTCCAGACCCCGCCCCTGGAGGTACGCCCGGGCGGCGATCCCCTGCTGCGACCTGAGCAGCTCCTGGAAGAAAGCCGCCGCCGCCTCGTTGACGCGGTACAGGACACTCCTCTGCGGGCTATCTCTGCGCTCTGCCAGCGAGACCCCCGCCCGCTGGGCCAGCAGGCGCAAGGCCTCCTTGAAGTCCAGCTTCTCGGCCCGCATGACAAAGGAAAGCACGTCCCCGCCGGTGGCGCATCCTCCGAAACACCGCCAGCTCCGCCGGTCCGGGAAGACGACGAAGGAGGGCGTGCGCTCGCTGTGGAAGGGGCAGGGCGCAATGAAGTTGCGGCCCGACGGGCGGAGCGCGGGCACGTAGCCGCTCACCACTTCCACAATGTCCAGGCGCTCCTTTATGTCATCGGTGATGGACATTGTTCGTTACCGTTTGCTGCTGCTTCAAGAGCCTACCGCACCGTGAAGGAAGCGGCCTATGGAGAGAGCCAAGCCACTCTGATTGTCATTGACTAGATAACCTAACCCCCTCTGGCTCCCTCCTTAGTCCTTCAGCCGAAGGACTCAAGGACAGGCTCTTCCCGCACGGGAAGGGGGATTAAGGGGGTTAGGTCAGACCTCATCGCTCACCGTCTCCGAGCGGGAGAAATGTCACCTTTCGCTATCCCGTAGGGGCGCAAGGCCTTGCGCCCCTACGTTGGCGCCCCCGCCTACACCACCCACGTGAACAGGCCCTCGGAGATCCCCGGCTGCAGCTCGTCAGCCCGGCGCAGGGCGTAGTGGTCGGTCATGCCGGAGACGTAGTCCAGGGCCATGCGCTCCGGAGGGTCCTCCCGCCGCCAGTACTCCTCGGGTATCTCGCCGGGGTGAGCCTGGTAGTAGCGGTAGAGGAAGCCAACGATCTCCCGGGCCTTCCTTCCCTGGGCGTCGCGGCCGGAGGGCAAGTACACCCGCTCAAACATGAAGCTGCGCAGGGTGTTCATGGCCTCCCGCACCCGGGGGGACATGGCGATGGAGGGAGCCTCACCCGAGGGGTTTTCCCCGGCGCACGCCCAGGAGGCCTCCACGATGTCCGTGACCAGGGCGTCTATGCGCTGGGAGTGGCGGTTGCCCAGGAGCTTTGTCACCGATGGCGGCAGGTCCTCCGCCCGCAGGACTCCAGCCCGCAGAGCATCGCCGATGTCATGGTTGAGGTACGCCACGGCGTCGGCCACGCGGCATACCTGGGCTTCCAGGCTCAAGCCGTTAGCCCCGCCGTCCTGGAGGAAATCGCCCTGGGGCTTGGAGTGATGCACGATGCCCTGGCGCACCTCCCAGGTGAGGTTCAGTCCCTGGCCCTCCTTCTCCAGGGTCTCCACCACCCGCAGGCTCTGCTGGCTATGGCTGAACCCCATGGGCGCAAGCTGGTCCAGCGTCTCCTCGCCAGCGTGGCCGAAGGGGGTGTGCCCCAGGTCATGCCCAAGGGTAATCGCCTCCTCCAGGTCTTCGTTCAGGTTCAGCGCCCGCGCAATGGTGCGTCCGATCTGGGAGACCTCCAGGGTGTGGGTCAGGCGGGTGACGTAGTGGTCGCCCAGGGGAGCGATGAACACCTGGGTCTTGTGCTTGAGGCGGCGGAAGGCCATGGAGTGGATGATCCTGTCCCGGTCCCGCTGGAAGTCGGTGCGCAGGGGCGACGGGGCTTCGTCAACCTCCCTGCCCCTGGACAGGCGCACGCGGGAGGCGTAAGGAGAAAGCAACTCCTCTCGCTCCTCAAGGCGCAGACGTACAGGGTGCTCAGGCATGGCTCTTACACTGAGGCCCACTATACCACTGAATGCCTCCCTCCCCAAAGGCAGGAGCGGCGACAATTGCATGTTCCCTTTGCGTCGGGGCGCACTGCCCAGTGGTGGTCATGGGGAAAGCACACTGGCGCTTTCTAACCTCTTCCCCTGTAGTCCCCCCCTCCTGGAAGGTCATTGACAATATGACCTAACCCCCTCTGGCTCCCCCTTC
>JACQUH010000156.1 GCA_016210375.1 Chloroflexota bacterium | reverse complement strand
GACATCTACTCCCTGGGGACCCTCGCCTACGAACTACTCACGGGAGGAGTCCCTTTTGATGCCCTAAGCCCCTACACCATCCTGTCCCGCCAGCTTATCTCTATCCCTACCCTGCCTTCCAGGATTGAGGAGACCCTGCCGGCAGCGGTGGACGACGTGGTCCTGAAGGCCCTGAACCGGCGGGCCGACCTACGGTACGCCACCTGCGGCGAGATGGTAAAGGCTCTGGAGCAGGCCGCCGGCCTGCTGGGCGCCTCTGCGCCAGCGTACGCAGCCGCCGCTTCACTTCTGGCCGCGCCGACGGCAGACTACGAAGTGGCTGCGGCGCCTCTGCCCACCCAGGAGGAACGGGTCATCTGCCCTCACTGTGGCACGGGTAACTCGGCGACGGCGCAACGGTGCCAGAACTGCTGGGGCCTCCTGGCAGGCCAACCGACAGTCTCGGTGGAAGAGGAGACGCAGTTTACTCGCCGGTACCTGGCCCGGCTGCGGCGGCAGAGCCGCAGGGTCAAGCTCACCTTTCTGGGGGGCATCGTCCTTCTGCTGGCCTTCTGGGCCTACAACCTCATTGAGATTCGGCCACCCCTTCCCCATCCCACTACGAATCTTACCTCCGTTTCCCAGGAGGGCGAATGGGTCACGGCAGGGCGGGACGCCCTGCACACCAGCGCAGTCCCAGGCCCCGCCTTCGCCCCCAGGGGTGAGACCGTGTGGCAGTTTACGTCCGAAGGCCCTATCCTGGCCGCCCCCGCTGTAGATGCCGATCGGGTCTACGTTGCCACCAGCGATGGCCGGGTGGCGGCCCTGGACAAGGCTACGGGAGAAGCGGTCTGGACATTCCCGGTAAACGGGCCAGTCAACTCGGCGCCTTCACTGGCGGGCGACCTCCTGTTTTTTGGCCTGCGGGACGGCAGCATCTTCGCCCTGGACGCCCGCACAGGAAAGGAGCAGTGGAGCTATCAAACCGGCTCCGCCATCTACGCCTCACTCTTGGTGGTGGATGGGGCCCTGTACGCCGGGTCCACGGACCGACGCCTCTACGCCCTGGACGCCCAGACAGGGGAGCTACGTTGGAAGCGGGAGGTAGAAAACTGGATCGTGGCCCCGCCTGCGGTAGTGGACGGCATTGTGGCGTTCGGCGCCCAGGACGGCGAGATCTACATGATTGACGCCTCTAATGGCACGCTGCGTAACCAGCTACGGCTAGGGTCAGCAATTGACAGCCCTCCCGTCATCGTAGGGGACACGGCCTACTTTGCCACCCGCACGGGGCGCATTATTGCGTTTCGCTATCAGCAGAAGGACATTCCGTTTCAAAAGGCTTTCTGGTGGGGATGGTTTCAGCTCTGGGCCTGGAACATGGCCTCACCACCACCTCCAACGCCAGGCCTTGTGTGGTTCGTAGACATCAAGAAGCTGGTCATCGGCGACATGGCCACCGATGGCCGGCGCCTCTACGCCCCCGACGCCGAAGGTTCCCTGCGCGCCCTGGACCTTGGGACGGGGAAAGCCCTCTGGACACTGAAGAACCTCGGCAAGCTCACGTCAACCCCCATCGTATCCGGTGAAACCCTTATCCAGGTAGTGGCTGATGGCACCGTTCTGGGGTTGGACGCGGCCACGGGGGTTGAGCAGTGGAGGTATGCCATAGGCGAAGGCGTAGTGGCTTCGCCCGTGCTGGCGGGCGGGACGTTTTACGTGCCTACCGCCGAGGGCAGTCTGTTTGCGATGCGGTAGCAGCAGGCACGCGACGACTGTCGGGCCCAGCCAGTCAAGGGCTGCCAGTCCAACGCTCGCCAGGAGGCTCAAATATGGCGGGGGCGACTGGGTCGGCCCCGCCACATAGCGTGTCCGGGCGTCCTGACAGACGATGGGCTTGCAGCCAGGCACCCCCCGATGGGGCGGGAATTCTTATGCAAATAGGCATTATTGGCATCACGAAGAGCGGCAAGACCACCGTCTTCAACGCCCTCATCCGCTCCACCAGCGCCCAGGGGGCCGGCCAGGTGAACCTGGGGGTGGCCAAGGTGCGGGACCCCCGCCTGGACAAGCTCACCGCTATGTTCAACCCCCGGCGGGAGGTTTTCGCCGAGGTGCGCTACGTGGACATCCCGGGGGCGCCCGAGGGTCTGGGCAAGAGTCAGGGAATAGGCGGCGAGTACCTCAACGCCCTTCAGCGGGCCGATGCCTTGCTCCACGTGGTCCGGGCCTTCGGCGACCCAGCGATCCCCCACATCAACGGTAGTGTGGACCCCTATCGCGACGTGGCCGCCATGTCCATGGAGCTTGCCTTCTCCGATCTGGCCATCATTGAGCGCCGTTTCACACGCCTGGAGGCAGACCTCAAAGGCTCTAAAGCCCAGGAACGGGAGCGCGCCCGCAGGGAAGGCGCCCTGCTGGAACGGCTACGGGATGGCCTTGCCCAGGACGTCCCCCTACGCCAGCAGGAGCTTTCTACCGAGGAGCAAAAGAGCCTCAGCAACTACCAGTTCCTCACGGCAAAGCCACTGTTTATCATCTTCAACCTCGGTGAGGAACAGTTGGCCGAAAGCGCCAGGATTGAAGCAGAGATGCGGCAGCGGCTGTTCAAGCCGGGCATTCAAGTGGCGGCCCTGTGCGGCAAGCTGGAGGAGGACCTGGCTCAGATGAAACCAGAGGAAGAAGAGGAGTTCCGCCGCTCCCTGGAAGCGGGAGAGCCTGCGGCAAACCGCGTCATCCGGCTCTCCTACGAGCTCGTAGGGCTGGTCTCCTTCTTCACCGTCGGCCCCGACGAATGCCGGGCCTGGACGATCCCTGTGGGTACCCCCGCGGTGAAGGCCGCAGGCCAGGTCCACTCGGACATTGAGCGCGGCTTCATCCGGGCGGAGGTAGTGGCCTACGACGACCTGCTCCGGTGTGGCAGCCTGCCGGACGCCCGCCGCCAGGGCCTCCTGCGACTGGAGGGCAAGACGTACACCGTGAAAGACGGCGACATCATCAACTTCCTGTTTAACGTATGACCTCCATTGCCCTTTACATCCATGTCCCCTTCTGTGAGACCAAGTGCCCCTACTGCGACTTCAACACCTACGCCGGCATAGAGCACCTGGTCCCGCAGTACGTGGATGCCCTGGCCCAAGAGCTGCGCCTGTGGGGCCAGGCGCTTGCAAGCAATCCCCTGTCGGACGTAGCTTCCCCCCGCGCAACAATAGATGAGGGAAGCTCCCAACAACCCGTTGCGACACTCTTCTTTGGCGGCGGCACGCCCTCCTACCTGTCGCCGGAGCACATCCAGCGCCTCATGGACACCGCGCGCGCTTCGTTCCACCTCCTGCCGGACGCCGAGGCGACCCTGGAAAGCAACCCCGGGGACGTCACCAGGGAGCGTCTGGACGCCTGGCGGAAAGCCGGCGTCAACCGCCTGTCCATCGGCGCGCAAAGCCTGGATGACGGCCTGCTGCACCTCCTGGGCCGCCGCCACAGTGCAGCGGAAGCGATGCAGGCGTACCGCAATGCCAGGGCCGCCGGCTTCGCCAACATCAACCTGGACCTGATGTTCGGGCTGCCGGGCCAGACTCTTGCCCAGTGGCAGGACACCCTGGAGCGAGTACTGCACCTGAGACCGGAGCACCTCTCTCTGTACTGCCTCACCCTGGAGGAGGGCACGCCCCTGGAGGCGTGGGTGCGAGGGGGAAAGGTTCCTGAGCCGGACCCAGACCTGGCGGCGGACATGTACGAGCTGGCCCAGGAGCAGGCCGGGGCCGCCGGGTACCGGCGCTACGAGATCTCCAACTGGGCGTTGCCAGGGTACGAGGCTCAACACAACCTGGCCTACTGGCGCAGCCAGCCTTACCTGGGGGTAGGCCCAGGCGCCCACTCCTACCTGGAAGGCCAACGCTTCGCCGTCACCAGGTCGCCGCGAGCCTACGTGGAGCGGGTCAGGGAGTGCAGCCGCCTCGCGCCTTCCCTGTGGACGCCCGCCGTCCTCAAAGAGCGGGGCCTGCTGGAATCCGCGGAAGCTGTAGGGGCGCGCCAGGAGATGGCGGAGACAATGATGATGGGGTTGCGCCTGGCAGAGGGCGTGCCGGACGAACCCTTCCGCCAGCGGTTCGGGCTCGGCCTGCAGGAGGCCTACCCCCGGCAGGTGCGGGAGCTGCTGGACCTCCGCCTGTTGCGCTGGGAGGACGGCCGCCTGAAGCTGGCCCCAAGAGGCTGGCTTCTGGGCAACGAGGTGTTCCATCGGTTCCTGGGCTAGGGGGGTGCTACAAAACCCATCCCGTCAGGCTCTCTTGGAAACTATCCCAAAACGGCCTTATTCACCCCAGCTTGATGGCCATTGACTAAATAACCTAACCCCCTCTGGCTCCCCCTTC
>JACQUH010000155.1 GCA_016210375.1 Chloroflexota bacterium | reverse complement strand
GGCCCCGCCAGAGACGGTACCGAATCGCACGGGCAGGAGGGTGAACTCCTGCATGACCCTCTCCTGCACCCGCTGGTGGGCGAGCATGTTGGCTCGTGTGCCCTCGTATGATTCCTCCCGCGCGTCGCTGACCGCCACGGCCAGGCCCTGTTGGGCAAGCGTGTAGACCGGCCCCTGACCACCCCCCAGAGGCGCGACGTTCGGAAAGGAGCGCTCCTCTCCACAACGGATGATGCAGTAGAGGTATCTCCCTGCCCCTGCCATACTCTCTACAATCTGAGCGCGGCGCCGAAGCGGGCCGCCTCCACGTCTCGGTGAGTGCTCCCCTCGATGGTGACGGAAAACAACACCTGGCTCTCCCCTCCGCCGCCGGCGCTGGACCTGGAAGCCAGGACCTCCGCCGCCCGTCTCAGCCGCGCCAGCCGCTCGCTGGAGGATGACGCCACATCTCGTTGTGCCTCTGCCGCCAGGTGTCGGTAGGCCTTTCTAACCTCCGATTCGGAGGGCTTCCCAGAAACTCCGAGTGTGCTCCGCGCCTCGTCGATGTCTTCTCGGCTCAGGCGATGGACCTGGACGGCGCTGAAGCTGTACGGTGGGAGAGGACCGATCACCCGGAACGTGACCTCGTCCTGGAACGCCGCGTCCAGCTCCCTGACCCCCTGGTCGAACTGAGACTGGCGGGCCTCGTCCACCAGGAAGGCCACGTTTATGACCATCTCATCGGAGATGAGGGCGTTCGGGGCCACGCCAGACGAAAGCGGCTCAAGAAGCGCCAGCATGCGTCCCCGGTAGGCGTCTCTCCGCCGATCCATGCACGCCTTCACCACCTGGCCCAAACGCATCCGGTCGTTCAGCGTGGGGCTTCCCGCGGCGGCAATCGCTTCCCTGGCGCGGACGACCGCATCCTCGCGGCTCACCGCCTGTAGGACCCGCGCGACATCCCAGGTCGCCGCTACCTCGACCTCCACCTTGCCGCGCACGGATTCCAGTGCCGTGGAGAGCTCGCCGTGTGTCTGGGCCAACAGGGCCGCCGCTTCCTCTTCACTCGCGAGCGTGGTCCCAAACCTCACGGGCAGTACCGAATGTCCCGGCATCACCCGCTCCACGACCTGCTGATGCCGCAGCAGACAGCGAAGAACCTCCTCCCTTGGTCTCGCTCGGAGGTCTCCGCCGGCAAGGCTGCTCACCACGCACCCTATGTCACCACAGGCGAGGAGGCGTGTGGGGTTCGCCCCGTCCACACCCACCAGGCCCGCAGCTTCCTGGCTCTCTCCAGGTTTGTCCACGATAGCGTAGACGTACACGCTGTCCACCCACCTGCCTCCTGGCGGTCAAGCTCGCCTGGGACTCCTCCTCGCCCGGCGGTCCGGCGGCCCCCGGAAGCTGGACCGCTGTACCCTGCGCCGCTCCTGCGCGATGAGGCGCCTGGCGAACGTGGACACGCCGGCGCCTCGGGCCGGCTTTCCCTCGACCTGCGGCGGCTGCCAGGCGCGGGCCACCCAACCCACCGCTTGCCAATCGCCCGGCTGTTGGGCATCGCGAGGGAGCGCCAGGAGGAGTGAACGTAACGCCGTTTCCGGGTCCTCTACTCGGGACAGGCGATCCCCTCGCAGCACCTCCCAAATGGGCCGCGTTTCCCAGGGCTGCCCATCATGCTCACCGATCTGAGGCATGATCCATCCTCTCCCTCCGCTTGCTCCAACCAGGGCCACCATGAAATCCAAAGAGAAAGCGTGCCAGGGAAACCCTCCCCTTGCGACTTGCTGGTCCAGGAAAAGGTCCCTGAACGCCTTCTCCAGATATGCAGCCCAGGGGCGCATGTCCAAGGTTGTTGCCCAGGACCGGTACGCCCCATCCTGCACTTGGTCCAGGTTGTGTTGACATTGCTACCTCAGCCAGCGGCCTTCCCGGAACACGAATGTCAAGACGCCCTGGTAGGTCAGATGTCACGCGCGTAGCCATTGCCGGCTTGGAAGTGCGGCCATCCCCACGGCAAGCGACCCACTAGTATTCTGCCTTCATCGTGTGCCATGGCCCGCCGGTCGGCAGATTCGCGGCCGTGCCGTTCGATGCCTCGGAGGCTGTGTGGTCCTTCTCCTGCACCTCCTGGATCGTGGCGTCCAAGCTGTCCCTGATCTCATCGAGCCGGCTATGGATGCGCTGCTTGCGCTTATCGAGCGCCTCGAGTTCGCTCTCCAGCCGCAGCTTCTCCATGCCCAAGGACAGGATCTCCAGGTAGGGGGTCCCCTTGGTCCGTGAGGTGTTGCGGTAGTGGGCGCTTATGGCCGTGCGGACGTCGGCAACGCCCTTGATGTGTTTGACTCCTCTCATGGGTCCTCCTACAGAAAACGGTCCATAAGCCCGCTGAGCACGTCCTTGACCTTGGCGGTCTGGCTGAGGCTGCCCATCCGCGAGGACTCGGAGGCCAGGATGTCCAGGCAGAAGGTACGGAAGCGGGTGTCTGAATTGGACACAGGGCAAGCTGCCACCCTCGCCGCCCTGGCCAGCATGATGCAGCCTCGCACGGTTGGCGAGAATTCGCAGACCCCAGACTCTCTCAGCGCGCGTACCACACGCACGATCTTTTCGGCCTCACCCCTCTCCAGTCCGGATTTGGCCGTGGTGATCTCCGCCTCAGTCTCTTCGTCAAAGAAGTCCAGATCCAGTGTGACCATCCGGTCGCGCAGGGCGTCCTGGCTCCGGTAGACACCCGCATACTCCTCGGGGTTGCTGGTGAAGATGGCCGTGAAGTTAGGGTGGACCCGGAGGTAGCTTTCCCCGTCCCTGGCGGCCGGGAGGTCCAGCAT
>JACQUH010000154.1 GCA_016210375.1 Chloroflexota bacterium | reverse complement strand
GCTCTAGGGCGATCTGCCGCCATAGGCGGGAGGTCTCCAGCACGTTGGCCTTGTCCGCGGAGGTCAGGCGCTTGCGGCGGCCCCGGGCCAGCTCAAAGCCCACCCGCAGGATGCGCTCTATCTCTCTTTCGGAGTATTTCATCGTGTCTACGCCGCGTCTGCCGTGGCTGGTGGTCCACCGTTTCTTGGGCTGGCCGTAGTAGAGGCCGCCCGTGAGCTCCCGCACCACCACCAGGTCCACCCCCTCCACCACGGAGGGCTTCAGCGGGCCGGCATTGGCCAGGAACTTGTGCGCCTTGACGGGGCGGAGGTTGGCATACACTCCCAGGGTCTTTCTCAGGGCCAGGAGCCCATCCTCTGGCCGCACGGGGGCCTGAGGGTCGGACCATTTGGGGCCGCCCACAGCGCCAAAGAGCACGGCATGGCTGGCCCGCGCCTCCCGGGCCGTCTCCTCTTTCAGGGCAACGCCATAGGCGTCAATGGCGGCGCCGCCCACCAGGTCGTGGGTGAGGTTGAAGGTGTGACCATACCTCGTGGCCAGGACACCCAGGACCCTGAGGGCCACGTCCATGACCTCTGGTCCGATGCCGTCGCCGGGAAGGACAAGGATGTTGAACTGCATGGTGAGACCTCGCTAGTGTCCTGTATCAGAGATTCGTTTCAGTAATGGATTGGCATGGACTTGTCATGCTGACCGAAGTGAAGCATCTGGGGCGGTGGGAGACCCCTCCCCAGATTCTTCGTCCCGACACGTCGGGACTCAGAATAAATCTTGTAAGGATCTCTGGGTTCACAACACCAGGTAGCTCTATCTCAGAGTGGCGTTTTGCACCCGAGCCTGAAGGCTGGGGCATGAAGCCACCCCCTTCAGGGCGCGGCGCCAAAGGGAGCTCAGGGATAACTTATTAATGGTAGCAGGGGAACTATAGGGCAAGGGCAAGGGCGTGTAAACAGGCCGAAAGGGGTGGTTTCGTTTGCTTTGCGGTGGCGGCACTATCCCCTGGCACTAAGAGACTATACCCTTGTTCAATGACCTTCAGGGGGCGGTGCCAAAGGGAGTTTTGAGATAGTTGCTTAGCGCCTTTCTCACCGCCGCTCCCACCTTCTCAGGGTTTAGGGTGGCAGCCTGCTGCAACTCCGCCACGCTGGTGACGCCGAGCTCCTGGCAGAGGCGCAGGGCAGTCTTGGGCCCCACGCCAGAGATGTCCATGATTTGCAAGAGGCCCTCGGGGAACTCCGCCTTCAGCCTCTCGTAGAGCTCAAGCCTGCCGGTAGTTTGCAACTCGGTGATCTTCTTGGAGATGGCTTCGCCGACGCCGGGTATGTCGCGCAGGTCCCCGCCTTCTTGGACGTACCTTTCCAGCTCCACGGGGTAGGTCTGTATGGAATGGGATGCCCGCCGATAGGCGCGCGCGACGAAGGCGCTCTCCCCCTTGAGCACAGAGAGGCCGGCAAGGTGGTCAAAGACTCTGGCAAGCTGGGCGTTGTTCATGACCTTCAGGGTGTGGGATCAAGCCCCAGCCTTCAGGCTGGGGTGAAAAAGCCATTTTGAGATAGTACTAAGGGTCTTGCCTATTGAGCAACTTGGGGAGGCCGTGTTTGACATTCCAGGCCTTTGCGTCGTCAATGGATTGAAGTTCGGCCTTCTCCAAGCGTGCGGCAGTAACTGGCGGTACGACTGGGGGAAAGGCTATCCAAAGATGCTCAAGATAGGGGCCTCCGAAGAGTGCCCAATCAACGGCGTGTCTGAATCGCAGGTCGCTTTTCGGAGCAGGACCTTTGGTGAATTGATTCACGAGGGCTGGGGGAAATGCAGCCAATCCCTTAACTACAGGGGAGGTGGGCTTGTGTAGAGGCTTTAGGGTTCGTGCGTAAGTTGCCCCAGTGATAGGCCCAACTGCCGCCAATATCGCAGCGTGATATTGACTTGCGAGGGTGCCCTGCGTTGGCCAAGACTCGGCCACGCCTTTTAGCCTAGCAGTAGGGGCAAATACATACCGCCCTTCAGGCGACCAAGCTCCGTCGAAGTTGAAAACGCGGCTCTGTAAGCTTACTTTAGTTCTCCCAACGTACCGCGGTACGAGCACTTTTATGCTGTCAACTGCACAGTCCGCCCCCCAAACATAAAGACCGGGTGCATCGGGAACAAGGCTCTCCCCATCCGACTTGATTAGCTCCCAGTAGTAAAAGCGCCGTGTTGTTGTTAGCCACTTGCCAAATTGTTCTGAGTTCATCGTTCTCCACTCTTCCCCCCACCCATTCGTCTTCCCCACTTGCTGCGGCTCGCACCAGGGGCTGGCGGTGAACGCCCCGTCCTACGGCAAGGCTCTCAGCGCCACCACAGTGTGCTCCCGGCCCTCGTACCACTGGCGCACCACGGCATCGCCGTACTTTGCGCGGAACAGGTGGAGCACTCGGGCCTTGGAGGCAGGGTCCCCTGCCGCCGGCTCCCACCGCACCGGGAAGCGGCGGCCCTGGAGGCGGACCTCGGCGTTAGGGTGGGCCTCCAGGTTGCGCCGCCAGTGGGTGTCGCCGGTCAGGAAGAAGAGGTCGCCGCCGGCGTAGGCGAACCAGAGCTCCACGGTGCGCGGCTCGCCGGAGGCGCGGCCTGTGGTGGTCAGTTCAAGCTCCGTGGCTTCTGCCAGCAGCTTTTCGGCTTGCGGGGTCATGGGTTATCACTGCCTGCTACACCGCGGCCCCGTGGCAGCGCTTGTACTTCTTGCCGCTGCCGCAGTAGCAGGGGGCGTTGCGGCCCAGCTTGCGGTGGCCGTCGCTGCCCTGAAGCTGCCGCTCCCTGGTGTTGCCCAGGGCGCCCGCCATGACGGTGGGACTGGAAACTCCCGATTCCCTGGCGGCCCGGGCGATCTGGCCCGGCGTCGGCGGGGGGGCCTGCCCCTGCTGAACCGGCACCAGGTGGTAGATCATGTGCACAATGTCGTGCTGGATGCGCTCCAGGAGCTGGTCAAAGAGGTCCCGGGCCTCCTTCTTGTACATCACCAGGGGGTCCCGCTGCCCGTAGGCCTGAAGGCCAATGCTCTCCCGCAGGTTTTGCAGGGCGGTCAGGTGCTCCAGCCAGTGGGAGTCTATGACCCGAAGCATCACCGCCCGCTCCAGGGCGCGCATGTTCTCCAGGCCTACTTCCTCCTCTCGGGCCTTGTACAGGGAGTCGGCATGGTCGCAGAGCGCCTCCTGCATCTCTTCAGCGGTCATCTCCCCCAGGGCGTCTCTGGACAGCTCCGGGGGCAGGGGCATGATGGCCAGCAGCGCAGCCACCAGCGCCTCCAGGTTCCACTTCTCCCGGTCTTTGTCGCTAGCGAAGCTCGCCACGAGGGAGGCGATTTCCCCCTGGACCATGTCGTAGATGTTGGCCCTCAGGTCGGCGCCCTCCAGGATCTTGCGCCGCTCGCTGTAGATGACGCTGCGGTGGAGGTTCGCCACGTCGTCGTAGTCCACCAGGTGCTTGCGGATGTCAAAGTTGTACGCCTCCACCTTCACCTGGGACTGGCCGATGGCCTTGGTGACGAGGCCCGACTGGATGGGGGCGTCGTCCTCCATGCCAAAGCGGTCCATCAGGCCCTTGATGCGGTCGCCGCCAAAGCGGCGCATCAGCTCGTCTTCCAAGGAGACGTAGAAACGGGAGGCCCCGGGGTCGCCCTGGCGTCCTGAGCGGCCCCGGAGCTGGTTGTCAATGCGGCGGGACTCGTGGCGCTCGGTGCCCAGGATGAAGAGGCCACCCAGCTCCACGACCTTGTTATGCTCCGCCTGCCACTCCTGGAGGTCACGGCCCTCTGGCGAGCCCCCCAGGACGATGTCGGTGCCCCGGCCAGCCATGTTGGTGGCCACTGTGACCGCGGCAAGACGGCCGGCCTCGGCCACGATGGCGGCCTCTTTTTCGTGCTGCTTTGCATTCAGGACGTTGTGGGGGACCCCGCGACGCTTCAGGACATCGCTGAGCAGCTCCGACATCTCTATGGATGTTGTGCCCACCAGGACGGGACGCCGCTGGTGGTACAGCTCCCCTATCTGTTCCGCCACGGCCTTGAACTTGTCTTTGTGGGCCTTGTAGACCAGGTCGTTCATATCCTGGCGGACCATGGGCTGGTGGGTGGGGATGGTCACCACCTCCAGCTTATAGATCTTGAAGAACTCCTCGGCCTCCGTAGCTGCGGTGCCTGTCATGCCCGCCAGCTTCTGGTACATGCGGAAGTAGTTCTGAAGGGTGATGGTGGCATAGGTAAGGGTCTCCTGCTGGACCTTGACGCCCTCCTTGGCCTCAATGGCCTGGTGCAGGCCTTCGGAGTAACGGCGGCCCGGCATGAGGCGACCGGTGAACTCGTCTACAATGACCACCTCGCCATCTTTGACGATGTAGTCCTTGTCCCGTTTGTAGACGGCATGGGCGCGCAGGGCGTTCTCTACATAGTGGGTGAGGCCGTAGTTTGCCTGGTCGTACAGGTTGGAGAGGTTCAGGGCCTTCTCCAGCTTGGCGGTGCCTTCCTCGGTCAGGACGGCGGTGCGCTCCTTCTCGTCCAGGACGTAGTCTTCCCCTGGCCCAAGGCGGGTCACGACCTTGGCCATGGTATCGTACATCCTGGTGGACTGCTGGGCCGGGCCGCTAATGATGAGAGGCGTGCGGGCCTCATCTATCAGGATGTTGTCCACCTCGTCCACGATGGCGTAGTGGAGCTCCCGCTGCACCGCCTGGGCCAGAGCGCCGACCAAGTTGTCCCGCAGGTAGTCAAAGCCGAACTCGTTGTTCGTGCCGTAGGTGATGTC